>JAFAEB010000225.1 GCA_023424235.1 Bacillota bacterium | reverse complement strand
GGAGATACCTTAGAAGCAATAAGGGAAAAGGCCAATAATCTGATTCATATTAGTGCAGAGCGAATTCGTGTAGAATTATGCAAGCTACTCTTATCAGACTATCCAGAAGAGCTCATAACAGCCTATGAAGTTGGAATAACAAAGGTTATTTTACCTGAATTTGATGCTATGATGGAAACAAATCAAAATAATCCTCACCATGTATATAATGTTGGAGTTCATACCTTAAAGGCTGTAAAGCTAGTGGGACTAGATAAGAAATTTTCGGAGAAAGAAAAATTAATCATAAAATGGGCTATGTTACTCCATGATGTTGAAAAGCCAAGCTGTAGATTTATTGGTGAAGATGGGAGGGAACATTTTTGGGGCCATCAAGAGAAGGGTGCTAATACTGCTAAGAATATACTAAGACGTTTAAAATTTGATAATGAAACCATTGATTATGTTTATCGCCTAGTGAAATGGCATGATTATGAATTTGTATTAGATGAAGTTTCTATGAGAAAGGCGATGAATCTTATTGGAAGTGATTTGATGGATTTATTGTTTGAAATAAAGAGTGGAGATATACTAGCACAAAACCCAGATATGATTGAAGTTAAACTCAATAAGCTTGAAATTGCAAAAGCGCTTGTTAAGGACATTAGCCTTAAAGGAGAATGTGTAGATTTAAAATCATTACACATCAATGGAAGTGATTTGATCTTAATTGGCTTTGAAAAGGGTAAAAGAATCGGTGAAGTTTTAAATAGCTTATTAAATTTGGTTATTGAAGATCCTACTTTAAATGAAAAGAATCTTTTGCTAGATAAAGCAAAAGAAATGTTATCTTAATTAAAATTTCACCAAAATAAAGTGCAATTTTTTGTAATGTAAAAATAAAAAATACCTGCATTTTCTGTCATGAAAATTATATAACTATCATAGGATTAGAGAGAGACACCCTTAGGGAAAGTATTGCTTTTGAAAGAGAATACTAAGATTTAAGTGTGCAATAGTTTGAGTCAGGAGGCTTTCCTATGGAGGACAGAAATCAGGAGTTATTAAGGCAGTATAATATAAAAATCTACAACACCTATAGAATCAGGGGGGCGTTTATTCTCGAAACAGATAAAGGACTCAAGCTATTTAAGAATTTAGAGAGTTCTAAAAATCGTGTTGAGTTTGAAAATGTCATCCTTGAACACCTATATAATAATAATTATCCGTTCGTAGATTCCTATGTTAAAAATATTGCCGGTGAGCTGATAACAGAAGATAGCCAAGGAAATAAATACGTTCTAAAGAATTGGTATCCGGGTGAAGAATGTAATTTACGAGAAGAGGTTGATGTACTTAGTGCAGTGAATAATTTAGCCAGTTTACATCAAATCTTAAGAAATTTACCATTAACACAAGATCAAGTAGATTTAAGTGGTAACAATAATTTATTAGAAGTATTTGATAAGAGAAACCGAGAGTTAAAAAGAGTTCGAAGCTATATTAGAGAAAAAAGAAAAAAGAACGAGTTTGAATTATGTTATCTCAATTGTTATGATGCCTTTTATGAACAGGCATTAGAAGCTACCAAACTATTAAGCCAGTCACAATACGAGGATTTAGAGAAGAAGGCAATGGATAATTTAATGGTATGTCATGGTAATTACACCTATCACAATATTATTAAAATTTCGCAAGCCCAGGGAAGTCAAAGTAATTTAAGAAACTATAATCAAGGTGAGTATTTGCAAGCTGCAAATCTAAGAGGAAATCTAAATACATTAGCTACAACTAATTTTGATAAAGCTTATGTAGGAATTCAAATTATGGATTTGTACCATTTCATTCGAAAAGTGATGGAGAAGAATGACTGGGACCTTGATATTGGAAGTATGGTTCTTGACACCTATGAGAATACCTTTCCTCTTACGAAAGAGGAGCAAAAATTACTGTATATTCTCCTTCTATATCCAGAGAAGTTCTGGAAGATAACCAATTTTTATTATAATGGTAAAAAGTCTTGGGTACCACAAAGAAATATTCAAAAATTAATTGGTATTGAAGAACAGATGGAGAGTAAGGATAGATTTTTGAAATGCCTCTATCAAATTGTTTACTAATAATAGAAAAGAATATATAATAACAGAAGGAGTAAGATTTATTTTACTCCTTCTATTAACGAAATAGCCACTAGAAGATAATATATGTGAGGTATTCATGAAGAACAAAGGTATAGTACCAATCCTATTCCTGTGTGGATTTTTAGTAATTATAGTCACTTTATTCATTACAGTATTAGGAAGCGAGAAAGATACGAAAAGAAAGAGCAAAGAAAAACAGGAAGTAACAGAAAGCGTTTCTCTAAACGAACTTTCTGCTATTGTTGTGTCTAGGAATAAAGAAGATAACAGTATTACATTAAAAAATATGAGTAATGGACAAGAAGTTAAGCTTACAGTAACTGGTGGAAGTGATATTAGAGATAAGTATAATCAAGCAATTACCTTAAGTAGTCTAGGTGTTGGTGAAATCGTTAAGGCAACTTATAAAGAAAAAACTGGGACCCTAATCTCCTTAAGGATACAAGAGGAATATTTTACATATAAAGGTGTGAATAACTGGTATATTGATGAAGAGAGTAATTCTATCTATATTGCAGACAATCGCTATCGTTATTATGACACTCTCCTTATATCTAGAGGTGATGAATTGTTATCACTAGACAAGCTTAGTACAAAGGATGAATTAATTGTCCGTGGTAAGGAAAAAGAGATATTTTCAATTGAAGTCACCAAGGGTCATGGAACGATTAAAGTATCTGATTATGAGGATTTTATTGGAGGTATTGCATACATAGGAAAGCGTGAGATTATACCAATAGTCGAAGATATGGTTATTACTGCGAGAGTTGGTACCTTCGATCTTACCTTTGAGCATGAAGACCTTGTTGGTAGCAAGTCTGTAACTTTAGAAACAGATAAAGAGATTACAGTGTCCATGGAGGAATTTAAGAAACCTCCTGTTAAAATGGGAAAAGTTCAATTTCATATAAGACCAAATGGATCTGATTTATATATTAATGATAGCTTATATTCCTACGAGAATCCGATTGATTTAGAATATGGAAATTACAATCTTAAGGTCTCTTTAGGAGGTTTTTCTGATTACACAGGAAAATTAGAGGTAATGAAGGAAGAAACATCGATTTATATTGATCTAGTAGAAACTTCTACTGGAAAGAGTGAAGAAGGGGATACTTCCAATGGAAATGAGGATACTTTAGCTGAAAACGATAATGAGAATAGTGAAGTCGTTGAGAATGAAAATAATGAAAACAATGAGAACGACAATGAGCTAGACGATGACAATGAAGAGGATACTACAGTAAAAGGTTATATCTATATTCAAAAACCAGCTGGAGCTAGTGTTTATTTTGATGGTGAATTCATGGGTAGTGCACCTGTAGCATTTAAGAAGGAAGTAGGAACTCATTATGTAACCTTTATCCAAACAGGTTATGAAACTAAGACCTATACCGTTGTAGTTCTAGATGATGGTAAAGATTTAGAATTAAGCTTTCCAACACTCTTAAAAACAGAATAATAGTTATGTTTTGTAGAAAAGCATCATAGAATAGAATAAGAAATTCTATGGAGGTCATCATGGGAAGGCTAAAATTATTCTTTTTGCTTTCTAGTGTAACTTTATGTATTATATTATTATCAGGATGTAAGTCAAAGGATACCGATATTAAGAAGATTAGAGATTTGGAATTTACAGTGGTTGAGGATGCAGATGTACCAGTTGCACTAATGGATATTATTAATGAGAAAAAGAAGCAGCCTTTTAAAACATCTTGGTCCGATCAAAACTATCTTTATATTGTAGTAGGATACGGTGAGAAGCCAACTGGAGGGTATAGCATATCAGTGGATGATTTATTTTTAACATCCAATGCTGTGTACATCTATACCAATCTAATAGGTCCATCGGAAAAGGACTATGTTACCAATGCAGTTACATATCCATATGTGGTTGTAAAAACAGAGTTTATTGATAAAATTGTTGTATTTAATTAACAACAACTAAATTTGGAAACATAAATTTATATTTAAGTTTATTTTTAAGGCAAGATAGGATTACTATTCTTGCCTTTTTCTTATTTGATAGGAAATTGCGTCCTATGAAATAAAAACACTCCGTGAGGATGCACACGCAAAGCATTAGAAATTATCGCATATATGCGATGCTTTGCGGCGCGAGAGTTTGCCTTGGCAGACTCTATGTTCTTTAGCTTAAGCTTATAACAAATTGTTCTAAGTTAAATTATTATCAATATAATTTTATAAAGTTCTAATATTATGTCATAAAGATAGGAATAATTATAAAAAAATTGGACATAATTACAATTAGGAAAGATTATATTTTATTATTATCATAAGAAATGTTAAGATTCTGCTTAATTATGTATAATTTTGGTATGTGTTTTTTATGCACAATTTTATATACAAGTCTCCGAATATGCCTTAGTTGTCTGAATATTCATTGACAGGTTTCATGGATCATGATATAGTCTTATGTGGATAATTGGAATTTAAGCGCATTTTTTTAAGCGTTTTTAAATAAAGCAAGGCGGCTTAAAAAGGACCGCTTTCCCCCAATATATTGAAACATATTAATCAGTAATTAAGTTTACTACCACTAAAAGGAGGCTATTATTATGGTGAAGCAGGCAGATGTTAGCAAGGTTCGAAGAGAGATAGTCAGACATGTAGGCAGCAGAGTTAAAATTAGAGCCAATAAAGGTAGAAATAAAATGGATATTACCGAGGGAATTATATCAGAAACTTATCCAAGTATTTTTCTAATTACCGTAGATGATGCAAATCATGAATCAGTAAAGACAATGTCTTTTAGTTATACCGACATTATAACTAAGGATGTTCAGATGATGCTTTGTTAATAATTAAAAAAAATTGAATAGTAATAATAATTAGGCTGTTTGCTCATATAATTAATATGAATGAACAGCTTTTATTTATGAATTTTTTCATAATTTGTTGTTTCTATGAATATGATATGGTATAAGACAAGGAGGGATTTTTTGTGGAGCTTATTAAGAAGAATATTCACATGAATAAATTAAAATGTAAGACCAGTCTTCAGCTTACATTAGATGATGATTTTAATGTGTCCGATGTGAAACCAGACATTGATAAAATTATTAAGGAACAAGGGACGATAAAAATACATGATGTTAAAATGCAGAATAATAAATTAGTAGTTAAGGGGTCGCTTTTATTTAATGTATTATATTTAAGTGACGAGAGCGCTAGACCAGTTCATAATATTTCTTCTGAATTACCTTTTGAAGAAGTAATTCATCTAGGAGAAAGTTGTACTGGTGACGAAGCTTATATCACATGGGAAATCGAAGACTTATCTACTAGCTTAATCAATTCAAGAAAGCTTTCCGTAAAATCCATTGTTCGTTTAACTGTTTTGATTGAAGAGTTATATGATGAAGCAACCGCTGTTTCTGTAGAAGGTGATGAGGATGTAGAATATATACATAAAAACATTACTGTTACTGATATAGCTGTTGATAAGAAGGATACATATCGTGTAAAAGAACAAATTCATCTACCATCTAATAAAAGTAATGTAGCAGAAATTCTCTACAAAGATGTGGAACTTAGAAATCCTGAAGCAAGGCTTATGGATAATAAATTCTCCATTAAAGGTGAGCTGTTAGTTTTTGTACTATATGCTAGCGAAGATGAAGAAACACCTGTTGAGTATTATGAAACAGAAATCCCATTTAGCGCAGTTATTGAATGTAGTGGATGTAATGAGTCTATGATAGATAATATTGCATTTACCATTTCAAGTTATAGTGTTGATGTTATGCCAGATTCAGATGGTGAAGAGAGAATCTTTGATGTAGAAGCAGTAATTGAACTTGGTATTAAAATTTATGATGAGGAAGAACTTGAGTTATTAAGTGATGTATACTCACCATCAAAAGAACTTACACCTGTAGTTAAAAATGCTCATTATGAAAATCTATTAGTGAAGAATAATAATAAAATTCGCATTAATGATAGAGTAAGAATTACATCGAAAGATCCTGGTATCTTACAAATATGCCATGCTAGTGGTGATATTAAAGTAGATGATATGGATTTAGTAGAAAATGGTGTTGAAGTTAATGGTGTAATTGAAGCTAATATCTTATATATTTGTGCAGATGATAAGAAACCTATTAATTCTGTTAAAGGAATTATACCATTTACACAAGTTATCGAAGTAAAAGGTATTAAGCCAACCAGCATTTATCAAATTAAACCAGGTCTTGAGCAACTTAGTGTAATGATGCTTGACAGTGAAGAGATCGAAGTGAAAGCTAGTATCGGATTAAATACAATTGTATTTGATACCATTACAGAACCTATTATTACTGATGTTGCTGTAAATGAACTAAATTATGAAAAGATACAATCCATGCCAAGTATTACTGGTTACGTTGTGAAGCAAAACGATAGTTTGTGGAATATTGCAAAGAAATACTATACAACGGTGGATAAGATTAAAGAATTAAATGAACTTGAATCAGATACCATTAAAGTAGGAGATAAGCTAATTATTTTAAAAAGAGTGGATAAATTAATCTAGTAATAAAGGGCTGATGAACCATATCAAGGAATACTTGATAATGATTTAACAGCCCATTTTATATGATTCTATTTATAATTATTTTGTCTCTATAGAATTTTTCCAGTCTTCTAATTGCTTGATTGTTTCATCGATGGTATTCTTACAGATTTCAGGAAGTTCTCCACCCCATGCTTTCGTAGCCTCTTCAAAACCTTTTTTTACTGCAGCGATCATCTCATCTGCTTTCGTAGGATCCCCTCCAGTAAGTGCCTTTGCAAAGGATACAAGCCTTTCAGAGGTTTGTTTTATACCATAGAATCCATCTTCTGATATATCTTCACGAGCCTTAAGACGAGTCTCCTCATCTACTTCATACTTACCTTCTCTAAGGAAGGTATACATATTTGCATCATTAAAGGTTTGTCCTTGTTTTGTCATCATCTTATGTATCAGTTCACGTAGACGATTTGCTCTTTCTTCGGATTCTGCCTTTAATCGTTCAACGGTAGCTAGATCCGTTTTATAATTTACTTTTTTCTCTGGCTTTTCTGGACCTTTTTCGTAAGTTGCTGCGACTTCTATTTGAGATTCAGATTCTTTATGAGATGTCGTTTTTTTGCTATCTGAATTAGAAACTGAATTCTCTACATTATTCTTTTTGCTATTACTTCCAACTGGTGATATAGATGTGGCTCCATATACATTCATATTATTACCTCCTTGTATCATAAGAACTTCCATGTTTTTCATTTCAAATTATATATCGGATATATTAATAGGATACATTAGAGTTTTCCAATATTTACATAGAAATCTTACCTACACGACTAGTTAGTATTTATCTTTGGAAGTTGACTTATAATTTGGGTGATATAGCTGGGTTAAGTGCACTTGCTTCCCGTAATCACTGACTTTGAATTGGTAAAATGCATTCTGTGCTAATTTTATATTATCAAATATACCAAATACAGTTGGGCCACTTCCACTCATAAGAGATTGTATTGCACCGTAGTGTAGCATATTTGCTTTAATTTCATTTATAATTGGATATTCTCTCGTCGTAACAGACTCTAACACATTGCCAAAAAGGCGGGTTGCACCATATAAATCATTTTTATGGATGGCTTCAATAATTCCGCTTATATTAGGGTGTTTTGTTGTAGAATCCAATTTTAGATTCTCATATACATATTTCGTAGATACATTAATATTCGGTTTTACTATTAGGACATAACAGTTAGGAAATGGAGCTAGTGGAGTTAGAATTTCACCTATCCCCTGGGATTGTGCGGTTCCTCTCATGATACAATAGGGTACATCTGCACCTAATTCTAATCCAAGTTTCATTAAATCCTTTTTGCCAAGTTTTAAATCGAACAAGCAATTAAGTCCATAAAGAGTAGAAGCTGCATCGGTACTTCCTCCTGCTAAACCTGCGGATACTGGAATTTTCTTTTCAAGGTTAATATAAATACCTTGCTCTATATGATATCTATCCTTCATAAGTGCTGCAGCCTTATATACTAAATTATTCTCGTCCTCTGGTAGATAGTGAAGATTCGTTTTCATTCGAATGCTTTGTTGATTGGTTTTATGTATGGTTAATTTATCATACAAACCAATGGTTTGCATAATCATATTTACTTCATGATACCCATCTTCACGCTTTCTTACTACATCAAGACCAAGATTAATTTTCGCATAGGCTCTTAGTTTAATTGTATTCATAGGTTTAAATGCTCCTTGATTTATGAATAAAAGACCTTATTCATTTATGTATTTTAGTATGATTATAAACATAGAAGTTTACAAATGCAAGAGGGCTTTTTATTCAATACTTTTAAACAAAGAAAATAGTTTAAATTTAATTTTTACTTTTACTTCCTTTTTGGCAAATATAGAATCGTACTCTTCTTTTGTTAGTACTTCTTTTAATTGCTCTTTAGAGGAATCTGGAACCACACTATAAGTGGAATCAACAAAGCACAAAGGAGGAAACATAATACACCACCAATTTTGACCAATTGCATTACCAAGTTCGATACGTACTGCTTCATATTCTCCAGGTGGAAGGGATAAGTCGCCATATACTTTTAATGGAAAATATCCTTTTTCAATGGAGGCTTTTGCTGAATAAGTAAAACCATATTCACTTATCATTTCATTGGACAGACTTTCAAGCATGGAGAGATTTTGGTTAATAAGTTCTCTTGCTTCATTAAGATTACTAGCATTTTGAAGGATTGGTTCTAGCTCACTGGTTAGTTTATCTTTAATAAGTAGTTTAAGTGCCTGATCTTCTATGGAATCACTGTTAGCAACAACGTGAAAACGCATAATTTGTGATGCAATATCTTGTTGAATAACCGTTTCCTTCATTGCATTTATGTATTGTATCATGGTAAGTGAAGAAATTACGATTAGGAGGCAAAGGCTTATTATTTTTGAGTTTATTGCTTCTATTTTTTTTCTAGTTAAGGGGTAAAAAAGTAATTGACTTCTCATATGGATACGACCTTTCTATGTATTTTACTAAATTATTGCCAAAATCTTAATATTTAATCATTTGTAAATAAAAATTGAATATGATACAATAAACTGTGGAAAATCCATAAAGTATATAAGATAGTACAGAAGTTCTACATAAGAATACTATTGAATGTTTCTATAATTAATAGTAAAATGAGAAAATGTACGTTAGATAAATAATGAGAATTTTTTTCAATATAAATTAAATAGAACATGGGTTATTTGGTTTTAATAAGGAAAGGGACTATTAACATGAACAAGAGGACAGTAGCAGTATTATTTGGTGGTCAATCTTCAGAACATGAGGTTTCATGTATTTCTGCAACAACTATAATTTCGAATATTAACAAGGACTTATATAATATTATCATTATTGGTATTACGAAAGAAGGTAAATGGATTAAAGTAGATTCAGTTTCTGATATAACATCTGGAGAATGGGTAAATGGCACAACTACAGCAATACTATCACCAGATACTACTCACAAAGGATTACTAATTATTGAAAATGGAAAGATTACAAATGAACCTATTGATATTGTATTTCCTGCATTACATGGTAAGAACGGTGAGGATGGTACCGTACAAGGTCTATTAGAATTATGTGAAATTCCATATGTAGGCTGTGGAGTTGTGGCATCTAGTGTTTCTATGGATAAGTTATTCACTAAAATTATAGTGGATAGCTTAAATATACCACAAGCAAACTATGTTGCCGTATATAAGAAGGAAATGAACCAACTGGATATGATAATAAGTCGTATTGAAGATACACTACAATATCCAGTATTTATAAAACCTTCAAACTCTGGCTCTTCTAGAGGTGTTTCAAAAGCATCCAATCGAGAGGAAGTAAAAAACGGTCTTATAAATGCATTTTTATTCGATAGAAAGGTACTTGTGGAGGAAACGATTCTTGGTAGAGAAATTGAATGTGCTGTACTTGGCGGTAACGATACAAAAGCATCTGGTGTAGGTGAAATTATAGCAGCTGCAGCATTTTATGATTACGATGCTAAGTACAATAATCAGGAATCTAAGACGATTATATCACCACAATTACCACAAGATACAGTGGAACAAATTAGAGATTATTCTTTAAGAATCTTTAAAGCAGTAGATGGCTTTGGATTATCCCGTGTGGATTTTTTTGTTGAACATAATACGGGAAGAGTAGTATTTAATGAAATTAATACCATGCCTGGGTTTACTAGCATTAGTATGTATCCAATGTTATGGGAAGCAAAAGGAATCGGAAAGCCTCAACTAGTTGATAAATTATTACAATTAGCCTTTAGTAGAGTAGAGGCGGGAGGCGAAGTAGATGGCCAGTAATGCTCCAATTGGAGTTTTTGACTCTGGTGTAGGTGGTCTTACCGTTGCAAGAGAGATTATGAGGCAGATACCAAATGAAACAATTTGCTATTTTGGTGATACTGCAAGAGTGCCATACGGTAGTAAATCAAAGAAGACAATTATTACTTACACAAGACAGATTATTAAATTCCTACTAACAAAAGATGTAAAAGCAATTGTGATTGCTTGTAATACAGCTAGTGCCTTAGCACTTGAAACCGTAAAAGAAGAATTTGATATTCCGATAATCGGTGTAGTGAAACCAGGTGCAAAAGTAGCTGGAGAGACAACTAGGAATGGTAACATAGGAATTATTGGTACAGAAGGAACGATTAACAGTGGCATTTATAATGAATTCTTATCTAAGACAAATCCAAATGTAAAGGTATATGGAAAAGCATGCCCTTTGTTTGTTCCACTTGTAGAAGAGGGATGGCTTGACGATCCGATTACAGAACAAGTTGCTAGAAGATATTTAGAAGAACTGATGCAGTATGATATTGATACCTTAGTACTTGGATGTACTCATTATCCATTACTTCGTAATATCATTGGAAGGATTGTTTCAGATAAAGTTAGTCTTGTAAATCCAGCTTATGAAACAGCGAAATGTTTGAAAGAAGTGCTTTTTAAGAAGGATTTATGTAGTAATAGTACTACCATAGATCATAAGTTCTATGTTAGCGATGGAGCAAAGAAATTCCAAAAATTTGCCGATACCATTCTTCCTTGTGAAGTTGTTGAAACAAAGGATGTAAATATTGAGAATTTCTTAGATAATGTATAAACATTGTTGTGTGCAAAAGAAGATGGGAGCAACATATGAAAAAGGATGTATTAGTATCCATATCTGGACTTCAATATGAAGTGGATAAAGATGATGCTGTTGAGATTATATCAGTGGGTGAATATTATATTCGAAACAATAAGCATTATATTTTATATGAAGAAGTTTTAGAAGATTTAGATGGAATAACAAATTGTACAATTAAAATATCAGAGGATCAAATTGATATCATAAAACGAGGTTCAACCAACGTTCATATGATTTTTGAAGAAAATAAAAAGAATACTACCTATTATCATACTCCATTTGGTGATTTACAAGTTGGTGTATATACTTCTAGTATCAAAGTACTTGAGGAAGAGGATAGAGTGGTGGCAGAAATTAAATATGGGCTTGATATTAATTATTCCCATGTGTCTGATTGTGAAATCATGATTAAAATAACACCAAGAAATGGTGGTAAATAAAAAATTGGCTGTCTCAAAATGAAGTATACGAATGGTGTAATGATTTACACATCTAAGTATTTTAAGCTCATTTTGAAACAGCCTTTTCATTATTTATTCTTAACTAATTTGCTTTTAATCTTTTTCATAAAGGATTGTTTTTCAGGTTTAACCTCTAAATTAGAACGAAGACCTCTTACGTCCATAATATAGATACCATTCATTACTGCCTTAACTTCCTTTTTAACAGGGATTAAATCAAATATTTTCTCATCACACATTAAAGTCATAATTTTAGGACCAATTTTAGCTTTTACAATAGGTACCTTAGATCTTCTAAGATACTTTGGTGTTTGATCCACAACTATTTTTGGAAGGTTTGCTTCCGTTAACTTAATTCGCTTCTTATCAATAACTAGGATTGAAACAGTTTGCGCGCCAGCTTTCATTTGAGCTTGTGATTCTTCTGATTTCTTTTGAAGTTTTCTACCATAAATCGTAAGAGCAACTAGTCCAGCAATTACAATAGCTAAAACGATAAGCAATATGATTACACCGGTGTTCATGTATGTACCTCCTTCCCTTAAATATGCAATGGTAATATTGTATCATTAAAATATCCAAAATTCAAGATTCAACATAAGATTATAATGGATAAAGATGAAATCTTTGTATCATTTTGATGGGTAAAATAAATCATAAAATGTATCCTTACGATCTTATCAGTTCTTCATTCTTGGTTAACATTTCTTGTATGATAGACTGAACATGTGCGCCTAGGAATTTTTTCGTACTTTTATCTAAGTCATTCGGATAGATTGGTTTACCAAATTCTATGATTACATGAGCAGGCCTTATAAATGGAGTATGATTTTCAAATACATTATCGGTATTACTAATGGCTACTGGAATGATTGCACAAGCAGTCTTTTCAGCCATTTTAAAGCTTCCTTCTTTAAATGGTAACATTTCCTTTTCTTGATTTCTTGTTCCTTCAGGAGCTATAAAGATAGAATACCCTTCCTCTATTAATTCAATACCTCTTAGGATTGTTTTAAGTCCTTCTCTAATATTATCTCTATCTAAAAACAAGCAGTTTAAATATCTCATCCAAACTCTTAAAATGGGAATCTTTTCAATTTCTTTCTTTGAAACAAATCCAGTAAGAGTTGGAACAGAGGTATAACCTACTAAGATATCAAAATAACTGCGGTGATTGGATACGTAGAGTACAGCCTCATCTTTTGGTATATTTTCTAATCCCTTAACCTCTTTTTTAACACCACTGATACGTAAAATAATACGAAAAGCAGATACTACGATTGACTGCGATGTTTTTACTTTTAATTTTTTATTCTTTTTACCAATTATTATTTCTATTAAAAATAGGGGTAAACTGATAATAAAAAATAGTAATAAGAACAATGCTACTAATAAGGTTCTCATATTTTCCTCCCATTTATTCATTCTATTAGGTAATCGCGAAATTATAAGTAAATTGAGATTGAGCTACAATTTATACGAATTCCCTACGTGTATACACGTTGCTCCAACGCTCCTTGTGCTTAAGCGAGAACTCGCTAAATTTCCGCTTCAGAATTGTATAAATTGCATCTCATTATATATGATTTTAAAGTTTCGCAATTACCTAATTCATTCTATGTCCTATCAGAACCAAAAATATGTTTTATTATACCATAAAAGTGGTATGATTAAAATAAATAGTTTTGCTTCATGATCTACTTCAGATTAAAATGATAGAAAATCTTAATAATTTTATCAAACTTAATCGGTTGTACAATTGAAATAATATGTTATAATGTATAAGATAATTTCGGATTTTACTAAAATGGTATGTTGCCTTTTAGGTAACAAGAAATAAGGAGTATTACTTGTCATGGAAAATCTAACTTTACTTACTGATTTTTACGAATTAACAATGATGCAAGGGTATTATAAAAATAATACCAATGATACCGTAATTTTTGACGTGTTCTATCGTAGCAATCCATCTGGAAGTGGCTATGCTATTTGTGCTGGTTTAGAACAGGTTATTGACTATATTAAAAATATACACTTTAGTGAAGAGGATATTGCATATCTAAAATCACTAAAAATATTTGATGAAGATTTTTTAAATTATTTAAGAACTTTTCGTTTTACAGGTGATTTGTATGCAGTACCAGAAGGCAGTGTAATATTTCCTATGGAACCAATTATTAAAATCATTGGACCAATTATTGAAGCTCAATTAATCGAGACTGCAATTCTAAACATTGTTAATCATCAAAGCCTTATTGCTACAAAAGCCTCTAGAGTGTGCTATGCAGCAAAAGGTGATGGGGTAATGGAATTTGGTCTTAGAAGAGCCCAAGGTCCAGATGCAGGGATATAT
>JAFAEB010000209.1 GCA_023424235.1 Bacillota bacterium | reverse complement strand
GCTTTATTAGGGTTAAAGGAAGTGAAATTTTACTTTAGTACTAGGACGTACGATTTTACCTTAGTACTAGCTATCTTTTATCAAGTATAATTTCTACATATCATCATAAACCATACGATAACCAATTCCTACTTCAGTAAAAATATATTTTGGATCACCAGGATTTTTTTCAATTTTTCTTCTTATATTAGCCATATTTACACGTAATATTTGATTATCATTTGTAGAATAAGGTCCCCATATATTCGTTAGCAGAAAGTCATAGGTTAACACTTTACCAGCATGATTTGCTAATAAAGTAATTATTTTATATTCAATCTGAGTCAAATGTACTTCTTTTTGATCTACAAATACCATTCTTTTATCAAAATCTATAAGTAAATCCTTTACCTTATATTGATGACATGATGTTTTATTAGTATTAAAATTATGGTGACGTAAGGCAGTACGGATTCTAGCTAATAATTCTTTTGTACCAAAAGGTTTTGTTATATAATCATCTGCACCAAGGTCTAGGGCTTGTACCTTATCTTTTTCTTCTATCCTTGCGGAAATAATAATAATTGGTAATGATGACCAGTTTCTGATCTCCTTTATGATTGTATTTCCGTCCATATCAGGGAGACCTAAATCTAGTAAAATAAGATCTGGACAGTGTGATGTCACTAATGAGAGGGCATCACTTCCTGTATTACACTTTATTACTCTATAGTCATGAGCTAATAAGGTAGTTGCAATAAAATTACAGATGGTAAGTTCATCTTCAACAATTAAAATCAGTTCTTTGTTCGTTCCCATATTAGTTACCTCCTTCAATAGGTAAACAAAATGTAAAGATAGCTCCTTTTTCCAATCCATTTTTAGCAGTTATTGTACCGCCGTGTGCAGATATAATTGTCTTACAAATGGATAAGCCAATCCCATACCCTTTTAATGAATCACTACTTTCATGTTCCTGTGGGGAAAATCCATCAAAAAGGCAATTGATTCGGCTCTTTATTAAACCCTTGCCATGATCGATTACTTGAAAAAAAACATAATCTTCTTCTTTTGATACATTTAAGATAATTGGAGCACTACTGTTTGAATGTTTATATGCATTGTCTACTAAGTTAATAATAACCTGCTCAATTAGTGTAGCATCCATAGGTAGTAAAACATATTCATCGGGTATTTCTACTAATAGATTAATGTCCTTATAGCGCTTTTTAATTCGTTGTATCGCTTCTGATACAACCTCATCGATTGGCTCTGGTGTTTTTTTAACAGTGGTATTACCATCTCGTAAACGGGTTACGGATAGCAAATTTTCAACCATATTTAAAAGCCAGTTAGAATCATCATAAATATATTGTATGGATTTTAGCTGTTCTTCCGTTGAAAGTTTATCCATCATAGTTAATAAAGTTTCACTTGTTCCAATGATACCTGTAAGTGGAGTTCTAAGGTCATGAGAAACAGCCCGTAATAAATTTGCTCTCATTGTTTCTTTTTCCGTTTCGATTACCATCTTATGTCTACTATCTGTTAAGTATTGACGTTCTAATGCCATGGCAACTTGTGAAATCATTAATGTAATAAAGGTAATGGTATTTTCATGAATTGGATTGTTGTGACAATAAATACCTATTACAGCCCATACCTTATCATGTGATATTAGTGGTAAGTAGACCAAGCAAGAATTTCCACAAAAGTTTGTTCCAACTCCAGCACTTTCTTTATGTTCAAATACCCAATTAGCAATAAATCGTTCGTGATAAGACTTTATAATAATTTCATGATTTTTATCGGAACATTTCATGATTCCATTATCACCCAGCTGGGGAGAAGAAAAATAAAAAACAACCGTACTATTCGTAAGTTTATAGATATAATCAATTGCTAGCTCACCAATATAGGATAAACCATTCGCTGATAGCAATTTATTATTTATTTCATTTAACTTATTTGTTTTATTTAAAAGTTCAATTGCTTCATTTGTCTTTGACTTAGTGTAGGCCATTAAGGCGCTTGTAAAAAAAGATATAAGGAGCATTTCTATAAATATAATCGGATAACCATAGCTTGTAAAATCAAAAGCATAATAGGGTATGGTAAAAAAATAGTTTACTGCTAGGATACCAATAAGAGATGTGATTACACCCCAGTAATATCCACTCGTAAAGATAGAAACCAAAATAATAGCAAGTAGATATAGTAAGGCTACATTATTATAATTATTTGTTATTTTAGTTATAAAAAAGGATAGTATTGTAGCAATCACTAATATCAATAATGTTTTTATACTATCTCGTACTTTAATGGGAATAATAGAAAAAATAAGTTTCATTGTCATCTCCATTCCTTAAAGATCTTTATATAAGTTCTATGCATTGGATAAGGATATTTTTAAGTAGTATTAGCTTACATGAAATTATACTACAAATGGAATGTAAAGCCTAGTATATTCATATAAAGATAGTGTTAAGATTGTTATTAAAATATTGTAGTTATGTAAATTTAATGTTAAGATCCATATGTTTGGTAAACTTATATTTACCCTGTGAAAATGATAAGTTTGAATATACCATATTTTATAAGAATCTTGGCTTTAACTTTAAAAAAATTAGGAGGAACTATTATGACAATTTCATTGGGCGATTTTTTGCACCAGCTAACAACGAATACACCACTTCTTATCACAGTAATTCTAGTATTAGGTGTTGTATTAGTTAATGGTTGGACAGATGCACCAAATGCAATTGCAACTTGTGTATCAACTCGTTCCATAAGTGCTAAGAATGCTATTATTATGGCAGCAATTTTTAACTTTCTTGGTGTATTTGTAATGACTATGGTGAACGCAACAGTTGCACAAACTATTTACAATATGGTTGACTTTGGTGGTAACTCGAAGGACTCATTAGTTGCATTGTGCGCGGCTTTATTTGCTATCGTTATTTGGGCTACTGCAGCTTGGGCATTTGGAATTCCTACCAGTGAGAGCCATGCACTAATAGCAGGTATTTCTGGAGCAGCTATCGCGCTTCAAGGTGGAATCTCTGGTATTAATGGAAGTGAGTGGATAAAAGTAGTATATGGCTTATTTATGTCTACTATACTTGGATTTGGTTTAGGCTTTATAACCGTTCGTTTGATTCAGTTAATTTGTAAACGAATGGATAAACGCAAAACAAAATCATTCTTCCAAAGTACTCAAGTTCTAGGTGGAGCAGCTATGGCATTTATGCATGGAGCACAAGATGGACAAAAATTTATGGGTGTATTTATGCTTGGTATCTTCCTAGCAAATGGACAAAGTGATGTAACTAATTTTCAGATCCCTATTTGGCTTATGATTTTATGCTCTGTTGTGATGGCACTAGGTACTTCAATTGGAGGGTATCGTATTATTAAAACAGTTGGTATGGGTATGGTTAAGTTAGAAACGTATCAAGGTGTTGCAGCGGATACAGCCGCAGCAATTAGTTTATTAACTTCTTCAATATTAGGTATTCCTGTAAGTACAACACATACTAAAACTACAGCAATTATGGGTGTAGGAGCAGCAAAACGTATATCATCTGTAAACTGGACAATTGTAAAAGAAATGGTTGCTGCTTGGATATTAACATTTCCAGGTTGTGGAGTTGTTGGATATTTAATGGCATATATTTTTATGAGGATTTTTTAATAAAAGTTTGAACCTTCATTGAAGTAACATATATATAAATAAAGACTTAAATTTTAATTGTTTTTAAGTAAAGAAATAAATTTAATCTAGATTTAAAATTTCTATGAGCTAGTTTTAATAATTAAGCTATAGAATAAGCTAGTTATTAAAAAAGGTTTTTGATAAGTAGACATTAAAGTTTAAAATTATAAAAAATAATAGGTTTTACCACATAGAAAGGATATTACAACAATGAAAAATAATAAAGATTATAATTATTTTGAAGCATTTATAAACCTATCCAGCTTTTCCCTTAAATCTGCTGAGATATTAAATAAAACGTTAAAAGATTTTAATCCAATTAAAATTGATGAAAAAGTACGTGAAATGCATAACATTGAACATTCTGCAGATGTAGCAAAACACGATATGTTAAACCGTCTTATGAAAGAATTTTTACCTCCAATTGAGAGAGAAGATATAACGAGTCTGTCTCAAAAAATTGATGATGTTACGGATGCAGTTGAGGATGTACTTATTTGTATTGATATCTTTAATATAAAGAAAATTAGACCTGAAATATATAAATTTACAGAAGTTATTGTAAAATGCTGCAAGGCAGTAGATGAAGCCTTAGTTGAGTTTCAAAATTTCAAAAAATCAAAAAAACTTCATTCTATCATCGTTGATATTAATCATTTAGAAGAAGAAGGGGATGCACTATATGTAAATGGTGTTAGAGAACTCTATAAAACATCAAAAGATCCACTTGAAATAATGGTTTGGACTGACATCTATCGTAGCCTTGAAAAATGTTGTGATGCATGTGAGGATGTTGCTAATGATATTGAAAATATTGTAATGAAAAATTCATAAGAATTTCTTAAAAGGTTGGTGAAAAACTATGGCGATTATTAAGAAACTAAGTCCTGCTCGTTTTATCGTACTTGGTTTTGCCGTTGTGATTATATTGGGAGCATTATCTTTACTACTACCTGTTGTTGCAAATGAAGGAGTGAAAGTATCAGTGGTTGATGCTTTCTTTACTTCTACAAGTGCTGTATGTGTTACAGGGCTTATAGCAATTGATACTGCTGATACATTTAATGCAATAGGACAAACAATGGTAGCATTACTAATTCAAATAGGAGGACTTGGTGTTACCTCCGTTGGTGTTAGTTTAATCCTATTAGCAGGTGGAAGAATCAGTTTTAAAGAAAGAGTAGTTTTAAAAGAAGCGATGAACCTTGAATCTTTAAAAGGTGTAGTTAGAATGGTACGTTCTGTACTTTTAATGACACTATGTTTTGAAGCAGTTGGTGCATTCTTAAGCTTTCTTGTATTTTCAAAAGATTATCCACCGCTAAAAGCTCTTGGAATTAGTCTGTTTCACTCCATAGCAGCTTTTAATAACTCGGGTTTTGATGTATTAGGTGGACTTAGAAATTTAATACCATATCAAGATAATGTTTTACTTAACCTAACCACTGCTGGTTTGATTATTTTTGGTGGTCTTGGTTTCTTTGTAATTAAAGAAATTATGTATAAACGTTCATTTAAAAAATTTAGTTTGCATACAAAAGTTGTTCTCATTTCAACAATCACTTTGTTAGTAGTAGGTACTGTCGTTCTTTATTTAACGGAAGATATTAGCCTGCTAGGTGCCTTTTTCTTTAGTACATCAGCAAGAACTGCTGGTTTTAGTACTTATGCTTTAGGTAGCTTTACCAATGCAGGTTTATTTGCTATAATCATATTAATGTTTATTGGTGCCTCTCCTGGATCTACGGGTGGTGGTATCAAAACAACAACCGCATTTGTTATTATGAAAAGTGTTTTTAGTGCAGTAACAAACAAACATTGTTCTGCATTTAAAAGACAAATACCTCATGATATCATATATAAGTCTTTTATTATAGCAACCTTATCAATGACAGTAGTTTGTGTTAATACATTACTTTTAGTATTTTTAGAACCAAACTATTCATTTATGCAAATACTGTTTGAAGTAGTATCCGCTTTTGGTACGGTAGGTCTATCTACTGGTATAACCCCTGATTTATCGGATGCTAGTAAAGTTATAATTATTATAACTATGTTTATTGGTCGTTTAAGTCCGTTTACTATGGCTTCTATTTGGACATTTAGACCAATGTCAAATGTACGTTACTCAGAGGAAAATATTACAATAGGTTAATAATTAGGAGGCTTTATATATGTTACGTAATAAATCAATAATTGAATATGGAATTATCGGTTTAGGTAGATTTGGATTTGCTTTAGCTAAAACACTTGCAGATGCAGGTAAAGAAGTACTAGTAATTGATAATAATGAAAGTAAAATCAAGCAGATAAGAAATATTACAGATAATGCTTTTGTGGTATCATCACTTGATAAAGAAACTTTAGAAGATGCGGGTATTCATAATTGTGAAACTGTAGTAGTATGTATTGGAGAAAAAATTGATGCTAGTATACTAACTACTCTAAATGTTATTAGTCTTGGTGTACCAAGGGTTATAGCAAAAGCCATAAGCTATGAGCAAGGTGCAGTTTTGGAAAAGATTGGAGCGGAAGTTGTATATCCAGAAAGTGATATGGCAATTCGTCTTGCTAATCGCTTAATGACATCACATGCACTTGACTTTATTGAATTAAATGATAATATATCTATTACAGAACTAAAATTAACTAGCAAACTGTCCGATATAACTGTTATGGATGCAAATTTAAGAGAGAAATTTAACTTAAATATTATTGCATTAGAACATAATGGAAAAACAACGATTGAGATCGCTCCAGACTATATATTAAAAGAGAATGACAAGATTGTTGTTGTCGGAAAAAATGAGAACATAAAGAAATTTGAAAGTTTTTTAGTAAGCCTTCGATAGAAAGTTGAGGAATGGATGAATCTAGGGAAGCAAAAAGCATTTTTAATACATTTTGCGTATATTACGATAATTTTGGGTTTAATTTTCATTAGTGTAAAATATTTTTTACCTATACTTATGCCTTTTGTAATAGGATTAATTGTAGCAGCATTTTTGCGTAAAATGATCGACTTTATTACAGAGAAATTACGTATTAATCGTACCATTGTATCTATTATACTACTACTTATTTTTTATACAGTAATTGTTATTTTAATTATGCTAGTAGGTGCAAAAGTATTTACATTCTTAAAAGATACGGTACTTAAATTACCTAGATTATATAGGGAGACAATAGAACCTGCTCTTACGGATATTACAGATAGTTTTTTAATTAACTTTCCAGAATTTGAAGTATACTTAGAAGATATCTTTAATAGTATTAGCGTATCCATATTTACCTTCCTTACAACCATATCAAGTACCATTTTTGCTATAGTAACAAATTTTGCAAGCTT
>JAFAEB010000098.1 GCA_023424235.1 Bacillota bacterium | reverse complement strand
ATCTTAGCAGTAGGTGCTAATGTTATTTTTGCAGATGAACCAACATCCATGTTAGATGTATCGATTCGTCTTGGTGTTTTGAATTTAATGAATGATATGAAGAAAAAAATGAATAAGTCTTTTATCTATATCACACATGATATCGCTACAGCGCGTTATTTTGCTGATCGAATTATCGTATTGTATGCTGGACATATGGTAGAATGGGGAGAAGTTGATAAAGTAATTCTTGAGCCTCATCATCCATATACGAAGTTATTGATCACAGCAGCGCCAGATCCAGAACGTGATGGACCAGTAGAACTACCGGTAATAAGAACGGAAGAATCAGAGGTTACTGTTTGGACTCCAGAGAGTAAAGGATGTCCATTCAGAAGCCGTTGTCCAGTATCAAAACCTGAGTGTGCCATGACTTTCCCAGAAGCAAAAGAAGTGAGAGAAGGACAATTTATACGTTGTTTTCAAGGATAATTTATTACCGCATATTGTTTTTTTATTACATTTGGAGTAAAATAGAAAATAGTAGAAAATACCAGTAAGTCACTTTGTGAAACGGGTAGGAATTATGTGCAATAAATACGGAACTACATTGAAATTATAGACAATACAGAAAAGACAGAAGAACAAGAGTAGTAGAGGATTTAATTCAAATTGTTACTGCATCTAGTTATAGGTTACAAGGTAAAAGAGCTAACAAGGCAAAGAAAATGATTAAGGAGTTGTTTGGAGATGATATTGGGGATGATGGTTAGGTTGTTTCCAACCAAAGAACAAGAGCAAAAGCTATGGAAGTCAGTAGGTACATCAAGGTTCGTTTATAACTGGACCCTAGCAAGACAAGAAGAAAATCATAAAAACGGTGGAAAGTTCATATCAGATAATGTGTTGAGAAAAGAACTAACCAAGTTAAAGCAAAGAGAGTTTTATTGGTTAAATGAAGTATCTGGTGAAGTAGCGAAGCAGTCAGTAAAAGATGCTTGTGAAGCTTACAAGAAGTTCTTTAATAAATTAGCTAATAAACCTAAATTCAAAAGTAGAAAGAAGTCAAAACCAACTTTCTATGCTAGATATGATAGGTTGAATGTCCAAGAAAACTCTGTATCAATAGAGAAGATAGGTAGAGTTAAGATAGTAAAGAACGCAATTCCAGTGGATAGGAACTATACAAACCCAAGAGTAAGTTTTGACGGGAAGTATTGGTATATATCTGTCGGAATAGAAAAAATTAAACCAACAGTAGATTTATCAGGTGAGAGCGTAGGAATAGACGTTGGTATAAAAGACCTAGCTATATGTTCAAACGAAATGATATTTAAGAATATTAATAAAACAAGAGTTGTAAAGAAACTTGAAAAAAGGCTACATAGGTTACAGCGTAAGGTATCTAATAAATACACAAAAAATAAAGAAGGGAGAAAGTTCGTCAAAACAAGAAATATACTAAAACTTGAAAAGCTGATTAGATTAATTCATAGAAAACTATCTAATATCAGGAACAATCATATACACCAAGCAACTACAAAGATAGTGAAAACCAAGCCATCGAGAGTAGTAATGGAAACACTAAATATCAAGGGAATGATGCGTAATAAACATCTATCAAAAGCTATAGCACAGCAATGTTTATATGAATTTAAAAGACAGATGAAGTATAAATGTGACTTTAATGGTATAAAGTTTGTGGAAGCCGATAGGTTTTATCCATCATCAAAGACTTGTAGTGAGTGTGGTCATATTAAGGCTAAGCTATCATTATCAGAGAGAAGTTATAATTGTGAGGAGTGTGGCTGTATCATTGATAGAGATATCAATGCAGCTGTAAATCTGAGCAGATATTCAGCATAACTATGTAAACAGTTATGTATGAGGTGTAGGATGCGTTGTATCCGAAGTTAAGCCCTTGGAGTGTTATATCAAACTAGAGTAGGTTTTATCCGAAACAGGACACAAAGAATAGGGAATTAAACAAGACTTATAAAGTTTTATAAAGTTTTGGCAACGGGATAATTTGAAAGCGCTTAAGAGATTTTTTAGATCCATTCGTCTTCCGAATGCAGGAATGATGATGTTTCTTATCTATCTTACTGGTGGTCTAATTCCAATGCTGCTAGTAACAAGCTTCCTTTTTCATGAGATGAAAAAGGAATTGTTAAGGGAAGTCAAACAATCAGAACAGGAAGAACTGTACTTGATTTCAAATGAAATTAAGGAGTGTCTTGCAGCAATAGAAATGGTTTCATCTAGCCTTTTTTATGATAAAGATCTAGAAGCAATATCGAGCTCTATTTATACCAATGATCAAGAAATCTATGAAGATTATTCAAATTTCACCAAATTTAGGGATAATATGTATCCCTATCGTAATGAGATTGCAATGATATCAATCTATATGAACAATCCAACGATTCGAGAAAACTCATATTTTCATTATGCCAATGAAGATATGATGAAGTATCGTGAGTGGTATCAAAATGCTAAGAAGGCAAATGGAAAGGCTGATTGGAATTATCATTATGTCGATTTGTATCAGAGTAATTTTCTTTGTTTAAATCGTGAAGTAAAAAAGGAAGACGGAAGTGTTGTAGGAATTCTAGATATTAGCTTGAATCCAGATAAGTTGGATGCTAATATCAAAAACCGAAAATGGGATACTAAGATCTTGTTGAATTCCAAGACGATAGCGTCCAATCATGGTTCATATAATGAGATAGATTGGAATCTTAACGATATCTTAAAAGACAAAACGAGTGCATATATTAGTAAGGTTGTTTATCATGATTATAAAAAAACATTAGTATCTGTTATACGTATGAATGTTAAAAATACCGATGATCAGTTAATGATCATATCATACATACCTTATGAAAAAATTTTAGAAACTGTTAATAGCAAGAGAATGCAGAGCATACAAGTGATACTCATTGTTTTTCTTGTGGTATTAGTTTTAATAATTGCATTTGCCAGTTTATACAGCCATCAGATGAAACGTTTTCGTTATGAAATGCATGAAGCAGCAAATGGTAATTTTAATTTACCGGAGAGCATAGGTGGCAAAGATGAGATCAGTTTGTTATATCAAGATCTAAACAGTATGGTACAGCAGATGAAAGAGCTCTTAGAATTCTCTTATGCAGAAGATATTAATAAGGAAAAATTACTTCAAAGACAAAAAGAAGTTGAATTTAAAATGCTTGCAAGTCAAATCAATCCTCATTTTTTATATAATACATTAGAGACGATTCGAATGAGAGCAGTAATCAGTGGTCAATATGAGATAGAAGAGATAACTAAGATGTTAGTTCAAATTCTACGACGGAATGTGCATGCGTCGAGTGAAATATTGACGATCAGTGAAGAAATAGAATTAGTAGAGTGTTATATGAAGATTCAACAGCATCGATTTATAAATCGAATTCACTATAAGATTACTTGTAACGAAAAACTAAGGCAATATAAGATATTACCTTTATTACTACAACCAATCGTTGAAAATGCTGTAATTCATGGACTGGAAATGAAGCGTGGTGGTGGAGTCATCGTAATTAATGTACTGTTTAAGGATTCCTGCTGCATTATTCGTGTATATGATAATGGCTCAGGTATGAATGAAAAGGATTTAGAGGATGTAAGAGCTCAGATAAGTGATTTTAATTGTCTGGATCGTACACAGATTGGCTTAGTAAACGTAAATCAACGGATAAAACTCTTTTATGGGGATGAATACGGAATTGAAATAGATAGTATAGAAAACAAGTTTACTACGGTTACAATAAAAATTCCATATCTATCATAAACAAGGAGTGTTACGTTATGTATCGAATGATGATTATCGATGATGAACCGATGGTAATTTGTGGCATTAAAAAGATTATTGCCTGGGAAAAGTATGAGATTGAGATCTGTGGTGAGGCTGAGGATGGAGAAGAAGGTTTGAAAAAAATCATTGAGTTAATGCCAGACTTAGCATTAATTGATCTTAAGATGCCTGGAATGAATGGTATTGATCTCATACAAAGAGTAAAAGAATTCAATCAGGATATTTTATTTATCATTTTAACTGGATTTGCAGAATTTGAGTATGCAAGAAAAGCAATGGAATTAGGTGTTGTAAATTACATTTTAAAACCGGTTGATGAAACAAAATTACTTGATATCATAATGAAGACATTACCGCACATTGAGCAAAAAAGAATGTTGATGAATTTGAAGAATAAGACAATCAAAAATGATAAGATGGAATGTTTGCGAAGTCTTCTATTTGTATCAAATCAATCCATGGTTTTAAATTATGATTTACTAAAGCAATTATTTAAATCAAGAAATTATTGTGTCGCAGTGGTACAAAGTAAGGAATTTTATATTGGAATGAGCTTGAATTGGGACATGAGGATCAAAACACTACTAAATAACATTCGTAATGTTACTGTTGTTACTTTTGACAATAAAGTTGCATTGGTATCTGAAGACCGAGATTATAAGGAATTTTCTCATAAGCTTTCGGAGAACAATGAAAAACTTAAAATGCTCTATGGTACAGACTATTTTATTACAGTTGGCCAAAATATTAGTAATATTTCGGATCTTCATTATTCAATGGAATGTGCGGTTCTTCTTCAGGAATATCAATTTATTTATTGGGAACAAGGGGTCATAACGATCGATATATTTAAGGATAGAAGTGATGTGGATCTAAATGCATTATTTATTCAAATAGGTGATTTTATACAAATTGGTTCGATAGAAAAGATTAAAGAGACTATTTTACTAATTGGTGATTATTTAAGACAATCTGTACTAAAAGAGCAAGAAATAAAAACTATGGTAATACAAAACACTTTATTATTACAAAGGGATCTTCAAACAAAATATGATTCCTATCAGATACCTTTTCATTCCGCTGATTATATAAGGGCTGTTATTAACCATTCGATAACATTATCTAAACTACTAGAAAAAGGAATAAGTTATACAACATTGCTGGCAAAGGAAATTGCAAAAAATATAGGCGATTCTTTAGTTGAGCAGATTCTTGTATATATGGAATCGAATTATAGTAGTGATTTAAAAGTTGCTGAGGTAGCAGAACTGTTTCATTATAGCAATACATATTTTGGCCGTATTTTTAAAAATGCTACTGGTAAAGTGTTTCACCAGGTACTAGATGAAATCAGAATCGAACATGCAAAAGAGTATTTAATAAATACTGATATGAAAATCTACCAGATATCTAAGATGGTTGGTTATAAGGACGACGATTTTTTCTATGAGAAGTTTCGCAAAATCGTTGGTCTTACAGCAAAAAAGTATCGCGATAAAATGAGACGAACGTTATAGAGGGGCGAAAGATAACCTTTTTTCTAGAAATTGTGCTATATTGGATGAATAAAATGAAACAGAGGATTCAGTTAAGTCTGAAGTTTGCATTAGAATAAGAAAGTGGCTTGAAACCATTGATAATACGGCATAAGTTGTGTTTCAGTGCTTTCAAGCCACTATTAATTTTTGTACTCAAGTTACGGCTAATGACATTAACAGGAGGAGTGAATATAAAGTTATGCAGATTATGATGAAATATCGGATCTGATTAAAGATTAGTATGAATTCATCCAAAAAAAGCTTGACTTAAAGTTAACTTTAAGTTGTATAGTACACTTATAATACTAAAAACTAGTGAGGTGGAAAATTTTAAACAAAAGGATGTAGAAACAATTTATAAATTTATGGTTTAGTGAAAGAAGGGAGCTAATAAGATGCAAAAAGTAAATATTGCAAATGGACCAGAAAATGTATCAAGACTTATACTTGGCTGTATGCGTATGCCAGCTCTTTCGGTAGAAGATGCAGCAAACATGATTCAGACAGCCTGTGATTTAGGTATTAACTTCATTGATCATGCCACATGTTATGGAGACGGTGAAGCAGAAACAAGATTCGGTGATGCCATTGCTCTTACCAATGTAAAACGTGAAGACATAATTATTCAGTCAAAATGTGGTCTTAGGTTTGACAAGCAGATATTTGACTGGAGAAAGTCAAATATTATTGAAAGTGTGGATGGAATTCTTAAGAGACTAAAAATGGAATACCTAGATGTTTTGCTATTACACAGACCTGATTTGTTATATGACCCAGAACAGATTGCAGAAGCGTTTGATGAACTTGAAGTCGCAGGAAAGGTTCGCCATTTTGGTGTCAGCAATACGATGCCTATGCAGATTGAATTATTGAAGAAATATGTAAAACAGCCTCTTAAAATTAACCAGTTGCAGCTTTCTTTAGAGCAATCACAGCTTATCGATCAGGATTTATATATGAACAACAAAACGACAGATATGTCAATTATGCGTGATGGAGGTGCTCTTGATTACTGTCGTCTAAATGATATTACCATTCAGGCATGGTCTCCACTTCAACATGGAATGTTTAAAGGAATGTTTATCGATAACCCTGAATTTCCTGAGATGAACAAGGTTCTTGGAGAATTAGCTGATCAGTATGGTGTTACAAAAGCAGCTATCGCGATTGCATGGATTTTAAGACATCCAGCTAAGATGCAGGTAATTGCTGGGACTATGAATCCAGTACATCTTACCGAAATGGCTGAGGCGTTAAAAATCGATCTCACTCATGAAGAATGGTATAAGTTATATCTTTCTTCTGGAAAATTCTTACCTTAAGGAGATTCATGAGTATTATGAAGGTAACAGTTGTATGGTCAAGTCCAAATAAGGATGGATTAACGAACACTGCAGCCAGACATTTCATGAAAGGGTTGAATAACAAAGGTGCAGAAATAAATGAGATATGGCTCAATAGAACAAAAATGGAACATTGCAGAGCCTGTGGAAATGGATGGGGAAACTGTCAGAAATCAGGGGAATGCATAATAAACGATGATTTTATGGATATATATCGTAAAGCATGTGAGTCAGACGGTATAGTTTTGGTATCAGCAGTATATTGGTCAGATATGACGGAATGTATGAAGGCATTTATTGACAGGTTGAGAAGATGTGAAGCAACAAAGAATCATTTTCTGGATGGGAAGAGATGTGTCTTAGTGGCATGCGCTGGGGGAACAGGACGAGGTACATTAGAATGTCTTCATCAAATGGAACAAGCATTAACTCATATGGGAATGAGAGCTTATGACAGAATCCCTGTTGTTAGATATAATGTAGAATATATGTTACCTGCATTAGAAAAAGCAGGCGAAGTATATTGTGATAAATTAGTTAATGGTTTTGATATGTATTATTAGTAATTCAACTATTGTTTCGTAGATACAAGGAACATCGGATTCCTATTTATGGGAAAACAAAACGGATAGAATGATTATTAGTTAATTTAGGAGGGGTTTCAGTGAGTAGTTCATTAGAGCATAGAAAAGCAGTGCAAAAAATACGTTTTATAGATAGTGAAGGAAATACACTATCGAATACTTCTGTACAGGTAGAATTAGTGAACCATCAGTTTTTGTTTGGTTGTGGTGCATTTGATTCTCTTCCAGCTACATCTGATGTTAATGTGAGAAAAGCTGATGCTTATATTGATAAAAAATTTCCTGAGAAAAGCTTTTTCGAAGACAGAATGAATAATTGGTTAGAAGTATTTAATTACGGAACGCTTCCATTTTATTGGGGAGGATTTGAACCGAAAGAGGGAGAAATTCTTACAGACAGTAGAATGCGAGCTGCTAAAATGTTGCAACAGAATAATGTGAAGGTAAAAGGTCATCCATTATGCTGGCATACAGCTTGTGCAGACTGGCTGATGGATTATGACAATGCAACAATTTTACAAAAGCAATTAGATCGCATACATCGTGATGTTGCAGCATTTCGTGGTATAGTAGATATGTGGGATGTTATCAATGAGGTAGTGATTATGCCTATTTATGACAGATATGATAATGCTATTACTCGTATATGTAAGGATCTTGGTCGAGTTCGACTTGTGAAGGAAGTATTTGATGCCGCAAAGAGCGCTAATCCAGATGCTACGCTACTTATTAATGATTTCAACCTATCAGAAAGCTATAGGATTCTAATCGATGGATGTTTAAATGCAGGTGTGCCTATTTCTGCAATCGGCGTCCAGACTCATCAACACCAGGGATATATGGGACAGGCAAAACTTGAGGATATTCTTGAAAGATTCTCAGTATTCGGACTTCCTATTCATTTTACAGAGAATACCCTTGTATCGGGTGAGATTATGCCTAAAGATATCGTGGATTTGAATGACTATCAGGTTGATGAATGGCCATCTACTCCTGAAGGTGAGGAAAGACAGAAAAAGGAATGGGCTGAAATGTATCGTATTTTGTTTGAGCATCCTTTAGTAGAAGCAATCACCGGATGGGATTTTGCAGATGGGGCATGGTTAGGCGCACCTAGCGGGCTTATTCGTAAAGATAATACGACAAAACCAGCATATCATGAATTGAAACGTTTGATTCACGAAGAATGGCATACGCAAGATGAGTTGCGAACAGACGAAAATGGAAATATTACTCTTGAAGGATTTAAAGGAGAATATGAGATTGCACTTCAAGGAAAGACGATTAATTTTAATCTTAATGGAAATTCAAATGAAGATGTAATAGAAATCACTATATAGAAAAAGGTGTATGGCACAAAAAGAACTTTCAACTAAGTAAATCATTTAGATTTAATCATTAATAATGCAGAAACTGTTTCACCTGATATGAAATAACAGACTCAAAGGCAACTTCTGCTTATGAAGATTGCAAAACAAATGGATGGTTATTAATACTTCGCTATAGTAAATAAAAAATAAAGTAAAATCCCTAAAACAAAGCTTTCCTTTTAATAAAAGATCGCGAATGGTTTAGGGATTTTTTACGTTGAAACTGTATTGAACTGTGTTAAACAGTACCAGAAAGCAATACTATATAGTTTGTTAAATATATAGTATCTATGTAACATGTTTCTCCCGATATTCCATCGGTGACATTCCAACTAACTTTTTAAACATTCTTGTAAAATGGCTTTGTGAAGAATAGCCCAAATAATTGCTGATAATAGATAAGGTTTTATCGGTATGTGCCAGCAGATGCTTTGCTTCCGATATTTTTATGTAATGAATGTATTCATTTAAATTCATACCTGTCTCAGCTTTAAAACGAGTAGACATATGACTGCGACTCATAAATAGAGATGTGGCAATATCCTCCGTTTTTATGGCATCAGATAGATGATGGCGAATGTAGGATGCCACGTTTTTTGTAAGCTCAGATTGATTACGATTGTAACGAAGTTCCTCTACTGCCTGAGTATACTGGGTTACCATGTGATATTGTAAATTTGTGATTTGTTCAAAGGTGTTTAATCGTTCACATTTTTGAATATAGGCATCGCTTAGATGTAAGGCATCATCCAAATCCATACCACCACGGATGGCAGCACGAGATATCAGTGTGGTTGATACGATGAAGGTGTTTCGCATTTGACGTAGCATATCGGCAGCGATTTTACCAGAACGAACAGCAGGGGCATTTTTTATCCATTCCTGTAAACGTAGGGTATCACCACGTCGTACCATGTCATTAAGCTGTTGTTCAATCCTATATGTGTTGTGTGTAGCTTCATTGTTAATAGGGCTGTTATCTATACTATATGAGGTTTGAGAGTTCTTTAACTCTTTGCTGATAGCATCCTGCGCTGAGTCAATAATAGATAGATCGTTTAAACCTATTTTTTCACCTGTATTCACATAATGAAGGGTAGAAAGAATTTGCAAAATACTTTCTAGGGGCATATGGATAATAACTTTCATAGAAGATAAAAATTCAGGCATATCATCCGGTTCCACAGAGAGATTAAAAGCAAGTTTATGTAAGTACTGGTCTGTAGGAGCTGTTTGCCTGGCAGGACCAATGATGATACTCTGATTACCATGATTGGAAACACCATAGTAGTCAAAATCTGATGTAATATAATAACCGATTGCTGCGTTTATCTCTAAAAGCTTGTTTTCACAAAGAAAGATAGGATCTTTAGGCAAATGGATATAAGAATGATAAAAGCTTAACTTTTTATTTGTGTAAATGCGGATTGGTACACCTGCCATGTTACCAATTATAGTGCAAAGATATTCTAAATCAATATTAGGGTTAATCCTCATCTGTGTCATTATAAAACTCCTTTTGTGTACTCTGATATAACAAATATACTAAATGCAAAACAATTATGCAATAAAGATTAAAAAGTATCTAGTATGATTGGATTAAGATAACTTAATCTTAATCCGAGGAGGAACAAAGCTTATGAAGCTATTAGAAAAGAAATTTTTCGATAGTCGTGTAAAAATGGTAGAAGTCAGAGCGAGTGAAAAGTGGTTGGGATATTTGATTGGCCCAGCGGGAGCATTACTTTTGAATGCAGTATTAGCTACCTACCTAAATGTGTATTATACAGATGTACTGAATTTGACTGCAGTTTGGGGTGGTTTGTTTTTAATGATTTTTCCTATCATATCAAAGGTAATTGATGCGATTACCAATGTAATTATGGGCTATATTATTGATAGAATACGGACAAAACAAGGTAAGGCAAGACCTTGGCTTCTTCTATCCGCACCATTGGTTGCGATAACTGGAATTCTCCTATTTACTGTGCCAACTGGAAATGAAAGGGTGCAAGTTATTTGGATTATGGTATCCTACAACTTGTTCTATTCGATTGCGTATACCATTTATAATATGAGTCATAATATAATGGTTCCACTTTCTACCAGAAACACAATAGACCGTGGCGGTCTTTCAGTATTTAACCAGATTGCAACCATTATGATGAGTGGTATTTTGGTTGCTCTTGTGTTCCCAATGGTGATTATGCCAATGCTTGGTGTAGATAGAGAAAAATGGATGGTTACCATGTCATTGTTATCCATTATTGCCTTTCCACTAATTCTTTTGGAATACTATTTCACGAAAGAACGTGTAACAGAGGAATCAGCAGGAGAGGAAGAAGATAAGCTATCCTTTATAGAACAGTTAAAGGCAATTTTAACCGATAACTATATGCTCATTATTTATGCTTATTTCATGATTTATACAGTAGGAACATGTTTTAAAAATTTAGGCTTGGTGTATTACTGTAATTATGTATTAGGTAGCTACAATGATGGCATTACACAGACT
>JAFAEB010000083.1 GCA_023424235.1 Bacillota bacterium | reverse complement strand
TACAGCAAGTGTCTTAGTGTATATAAAAGGAAAAGGTGTTGTGTTAAAAGAGCCATCCGTAGTTGCATTTGATAGAGACACAAATAAAATCAAAGCAATCGGTGAAGAAGCAAGATTAATGCTTGGTAGAACACCTGGTAATATTGTGGCAGTGCGTCCATTAAGACAAGGTGTTATTTCTGATTATACGGTTACTGAAAAAATGTTAAAATATTTTATACAAAAAGCAGTAGGTAAATCACGTTTCCGTAAACCACGTATTAGCGTATGTGTACCAAGTGGTGTAACAGAAGTAGAAAAGAAAGCAGTTGAAGATGCTACTTATCAAGCAGGAGCAAGAGAAGTTGCAATCATTGAAGAACCAATCGCAGCAGCAATTGGTGCAGGTATTGATATCTCAAGACCATGCGGTAACATGATTGTTGATATCGGTGGTGGTACATCTGATATTGCAGTTATATCTTTAGGTGGTACGGTTGTTAGTACTTCGATAAAAATAGCTGGTGATGATTTTGACGAAGCAATTGTTAGATATATGCGTAAAAAACATAATCTTCTTATTGGTGAAAGAACTGCAGAAGATATTAAAATTAAAATAGGTTCTGCATATAAGAGACCTGAAGTTGTTACCATGGATGTTAGAGGTAGAAACCTAGTAACTGGTTTACCTAAGACAATCACTGTAACTTCTGATGAAACGGAAGAAGCTTTAAGAGAAACTACTTCACAAATCGTAGAAGCAGTTCATAGTGTATTAGAAAAAACTCCACCTGAACTTGCAGCTGATATTGCTGATCGTGGTATCGTATTAACTGGTGGTGGTTGTTTATTATATGGATTAGAAGAATTAATTAAATCAAAGACTGGTATTACAACTATGACAGCAGAAGATCCTATGACAGCTGTTGCAATTGGTACTGGTAAATTTGTTGAATTCTTAAGTGGCAAAAGAGATTAGTACAAAGCCTATGGGCTAGTAAGGAGTTTACAATGGTTAGAGGCCTTTATACAGCATGGACTGGAATGGCAAATGAACAAAAGAGACTAGATATTGTATCGAATAATTTAGCAAATGCATCGACAATTGGTTATAAGCAAGACAATGTAACGAATCAATCCTTTGACCATCATTTGACTATTAAAATAAAGGATGCATCAGAAAACTTTAACAATAAGGCTATAGGCTCAATGAGTTTAGGTGTAAAATTAGGTGAAGTTTATACGGATCATGGACAAGGTTCTCTACGTCAAACAGGTAATACTTATGACCTTGCTCTTGAAGGAAAAGGGTTTTTCCAAGTATCAGTAACAGATAAAGAAGGTAATGAATCCATCCAATACACAAGGGATGGTTCCTTTACAATTACAAGAGATGGATTTATTGTTGATATGGATGGAAACAATCTAATTGGTGAAAGTGGAGAAATAAGTGTACCAGTAGATGCAAATGATGTTGTAATTGATTCAAGTGGTTCCATATATGCAGATGGCGTGTATGTTGACACAATTAAAGCAGTAGACTTTGATAATTATAATTACTTAAAAAAAATTGGTGATAGTAGATATACGATTGTTGATGGTGAAAATCTAATGGATAGCAATGCTCTTATTCATCAAGGCTTTACAGAGCAGTCCAATGTTAATGTGGTATCCGAGATGGTAGATATGATAGCAATTACAAGAGCTTATGAAGCAAATCAAAAGATCATACAAACGATAGATGGAACATTAGAGTTAGCAGCTAATTCTGTAGGTAAAGTATAAGATGTTTTCTTTACTAAAGTTAGGAAGTAGAAAGGATATAACATATGATAAGATCATTGTGGACAGCAGCCTCAGGTATGATATCACAGCAAACCAATGTGGATACCATATCAAATAATTTAGCAAATATTAATACAACAGGATATAAAAAAGAAACTGCTCAATTTAAATCTTTATTATATCAAACCATACAAGCTAACTCTACGGACAGTGAGGGAAATCCAAAACCAGTTGGTATTCAAACTGGACTTGGAGTTAGAAATTCAGCAATTGTTTCCCAGTTTACCCAAGGAAATATAAATGAAACGAGAAATGACTTTGATTTTGCAATTGAAGGAAGTGGTTTCTTTATGGTTCGTCTTAATGATGGAAGTACAGGATATACTAGAAATGGAGCTTTTTCTTTATCCCTTAGTAATAATGGACTAACCTTAGCTACGGCTGAAGGTAACCCAGTATTAGATAGCAATGGTGCTCCAATTACATTAGATCAAAATATGAATGCATCGGACTTAGAAATCGATGAATATGGTAATCTAACTTATCCAGACGAAGATGGTAATAATCAGCCAATCGGTATTCAAATAGGATTAGCACAGTTTAATAATCCAGCAGGTTTATTAAAATCTTCTAATAGTATATTAAAGGAATCAGAAGCTTCTGGTGCACCGAGATATGAGTCCCTTGATGGTGCTTTGAAAAAAAGTAAAATTAGACAAGGCTATCTTGAAGGTTCCAATGTCCAAACTGTGAATGAAATGGTAGATTTGATTGTTGCACAAAGAGCTTATGAAATGAATTCTAAATCGATTACAGCAGCAGATGAAATGTTGCAACAAGCAAATAATCTAAGAAGATAAGGAGGTAGGGAATGAGTATATCAATCGGTAACAACTATAACCCTATAGCTAATTCCTTAAATACTTCTAAGACAGCTACAAACTTACAAGATAAACTTAAAAATACAGACTCTATGAAAGATGATGAGTTAATGGAGGTTTGTAAAAGCTTTGAGTCTTACTTTGTTGAGCAGGTATTTAAAGAAATGAAAAAAACAGTTCCTAACAGTGAAGAGAATAATGAATATATGAATTATTTTGGTGATATGTTATATGAAGAATATGCCAAAGAGATAACGGATAGTGGAAATATAGGTATTGCAAAAATGCTATATGAATCTATGAAACGTAATTAGGAATTCATTTTTATTTCGTATATAGTTACATAAGAATTAGTAAGAAATAATAAAGTCTGTCTCATAATTTTATTACACTAAGTAATTGAATTTTGGGGCAGACTTACTTTGTAGATGATGAGTAATGGAAAGAGGTGAGGAGCTTGGCTGATATATTTGAAGGATACGTAGAGAAAATAGTGTTTCGAAACAGTGAAAATGGATATAGTGTTTTATCCATTGTAAATGATGATGTGGAAATGACCTGTGTAGGTACATTTACTTTTATTAGTGAAGGAGAATATATAAGAGCTACTGGTAACTATATAGAGCATCAATTATACGGGGAACAATTTCAGGTTTTAAGTTATGAAATAAAAGAACCAGAGGATCTACTGTCCATAGAAAAATATCTAGGTTCCGGTGCCATAAAGGGAATAGGTAGTGCCCTAGCAGCTAGAATTGTTAGAAGATTTAAGAAAGATACCTTTCGTATTATTGAAGAAGAACCAGAAAGACTAGCGGAGATAAAAGGTATCAGTGAAAAGATGGCAATAGAAATATCGAGACAATTTGATGAAAAAAAAGAACTTCGAGATGCCATGATATTTCTATCTAAATACGGAATTACCACAGCCCTAGCTGTGAAAATATATAAAGAATATGGTGCTAAAATGTACCAGATTGTAAAAGAAAACCCATATAAAATGGCTGAAGATATTAGTGGTATTGGCTTTAAACTAGCAGATGAAATAGCAGCTAGAGTGGGAATTGGAACGGATTCTGATTACCGCATCAAAGCAGCTATACTATATGTACTTTTACAAAGTAGTCAAGATGGACATATATATTTACCTAAGGATATACTAGTATCGAAAACCTATGAACTACTAGGTGTAGATATGGAGGGGATTGAGCATCATATAACTAATTTAGCAATGGATCGTAAGATAATGATAAAAGAAGAGGATGGAAGCCATCTTATTTACAGTGCAAGTCTTTATTATCTCGAACTTAATTCAGCGAAGATGTTATGTGATTTAAACATAAAGTTTGACATATCCCATACAGAAATAGAGCATAAATTATTAAGAATAGAGAAACAATATAATATTGAGTTAGATGAGTTACAAAGAAAAGCAGTGATAGAAGCAGTAAATAATGGTGTAATGATAATCACTGGTGGACCTGGTACCGGTAAAACAACTACAATTAATACTATCATACGTTTTTTTGAAGCAGAAGGTATGGATATATTACTTGCAGCCCCAACTGGTCGAGCAGCGAAGCGTATGACAGAAACCACTGGTTGTGAAGCTAGAACGATTCACAGGCTTCTAGAAATATCTAAGATGTCTGGCGATATGGATAGTAAAGTGGTTTTTGAAAGAAATGAAGGAAACCCTTTGGAGGCTGATGCTGTAATCATTGATGAGATGTCCATGGTAGATATTAGTTTAATGCATTCTTTGTTAAAAGCAGTATCGGTAGGGACAAGGCTAATCTTAGTAGGTGATGTTAATCAGTTACCTTCAGTTGGGCCTGGTAATGTTTTAAAGGATATTATTAATTCTCATAATTTTAATGTAGTTAAGCTAACAAAGATTTTTAGACAAGCTAGTGAAAGTGATATAATTGTGAATGCCCATAAGATCAATGCGGGTGAAATTATAAAGCTTGATAACAAAAGTAAAGATTTCTTCTTATTACAAAGGGATGAAGTAATAAAAATAATTCAAACAGCAATCTTATTAATAAGAGATAAATTACCAAAGTACGTGAATGCGACTGCATATGATATCCAAGTATTAACTCCTATGAGAAAAGGGGAACTTGGAGTTGAACGTTTAAACGAAGTTCTTCAACAGTACTTAAATCCACCTTCACCAGAGAAAAAAGAGAAAGAATCCCATAGCACTATTTTCCGTGAAGGTGATAAGGTAATGCAGATTAAAAATAACTATCAGTTAAATTGGGAAATTAAAAGTAAATATGGAATTACTACTGAAAGTGGAACAGGTATATTTAATGGAGATACTGGAATTTTAAAATCCATAAATCCATTTGCGGAGCAAGTAACGGTAGAATTCGATGAAGGAAGAATGGTTCTGTATACCTTTAGTCAGCTAGAAGAATTAGAGCTTGCTTATGCAATTACCATTCATAAATCACAAGGTAGTGAATATCCAGCTGTAATACTACCATTGCTTTCAGGCCCTAGAATGTTAATGAATCGTAATCTTTTATACACTGCTGTTACAAGAGCTAGAAACTGTGTTACGATTGTAGGAAATAAAGATACGGTTCAAATGATGATAAATAATGAAAGTGAACAAAGACGTTATTCAAGTCTTTCAACACGGATTAAAGAATTGCTAATATTGCACAAATAGGTAGTTTTTCTTAGTTAATATTTACCATTTTAGAAGATTTCTATTAAATAATAGGTGCAAGGAAGCTTTAGATCATGTATAATAATTTAATATAGCAAAGTAATGAAGGTTTTTACTTTGACGAATTGATGGAAGGGGATTGTGATGAAACAAACAACTTTAGTAATAATGGCAGCAGGACTCGGAAGTAGATATGGTGGTATTAAACAATTAGAACCAGTTGGGCCAGGTGGAGAAATCATTATGGATTATTCCATATATGATGCCCTAGAAGCTGGATTTAATAAAGTTATGTTTATCATAAGAAAAGATTTAGAAAAAGATTTTAAAGAAGTAATCGGTGAACGTATTGCAAAAGTTATCGATGTTGAATATGTATTTCAGGAATTAGATAATTTACCAGATGGTTTTACTAAGCCAGCGGAACGAACAAAACCTTGGGGAACTGGACAAGCAGTCCTTAGTTGCTTAGGAAAATTAAAGGAGCCTTTTGCAGTTATTAATGCAGATGATTACTACGGTAAAGAAGCGTTTGTTAAAATTCATGATTATCTAGTATCGAATGATTCAGACGGGGAACCGTATAACTTTTGTATGGCAGGATTTGTATTAGGAAATACCTTAAGCGAAAATGGAACGGTAACAAGAGGTATCTGTAAAGTAAACAAGGCTGACTTATTAGTTGATATTATTGAAACATCAGGTATTAAAGCGTTGGATGGAAATGGCGTAGCCCTAAACAAAGAGGGTGAAGAAATAGAAGTTAATTTAGATGGCCCTGTATCTATGAATATGTGGGGATTTACTCCAAGTCTTTTACCTGAATTAGAAAAGGGATTTGTTGAATTCTTAAGTAATCTATCTGATAATGAACTAAAAGCTGAGTACTTATTGCCAGAAGCAGTAGATAAACTTATTAAATCTGGAAAAGCTAAGGTAACAGTACTTAGAACAGAAGATAAGTGGTTTGGTGTTACCTATAAAGAAGATAAAGAAATGGTGGTTCGCTCCTTTAATGAATTAGTAGAAAGAGGCGTGTATCCATCTAAACTATTTAAATAATATGCAAGATAAGATAAAACATCAAAGCCTCAAAGAAAGTATACTAGGTGTTTTTTATCCAAGAAGATGTCCTATCTGTGGGGAGATAGTAAGTACTAAGGGAGAATATGTGTGCTTCGCATGTAAAGATAAACCACTTCTTTTGGTTGAACCACGATGTAAGAAATGTAGTAAAGCAATTGAAGAAGAGGAAATCGAATTATGCCATGATTGTAAAAAGAATCATCATAATTATGAGTTTGGCTTTGCACTATGGTTATACGATGCAACAATGAAAAAATCCATAGCTGACTTTAAATACAAGGGTCGTAGGGAATATGGAGATTTTTATACAAGAGAGATAATAAAAAACCTAGGTACTAAAATAATGGAGATAAATCCAGATTTTTTAGTACCAATACCCTTACATAAATCAAAAGAAAGAAAAAGAGGTTTTAATCAAGCAGAAGTTATTGCACAAGGTATTTCAAAAGAACTTAAGATACCTATCTTAAGAAATTTAATTGAGCGAAATAAAAACACATTACCTCAGAAGCAATTAAATGATGTTGAACGATTAAAAAATCTTGAACGAGCTTTTTCCATTTCAAATAAAGCTTATATAAATTTTGAAAAACCTATTGAGAAGGTGCTCCTTATTGACGATATATATACTACAGGAAGTACCATAGAAGCATGTACAAAAATATTACTTCAATTTGGTGTTCATAAAGTATATTTTATTTGCTTATGTATTGGTAAAGGATTTTAAGGAGGTAAAACATGGATGTTCGTAACTGTAAAGGATGCGGCAAATTATTTAATTATGTAAGTGGACCCCCAATATGTTCTGCTTGCAATAAGCTATTAGAAGATAAATTTGCTGATGTAAAAGAGTACTTATATAATAATCCTGGTGCTGGAATACAAGAAATATCAGATAAATTTGAAGTATCCGTAGCACAGATACATAAATGGATAAGAGATGAACGATTGTCCTTTTCTGAAGACTCACTAGTAGGAATTGAATGTGAAAATTGTGGTGCAAATATTAAGACAGGGCGTTTTTGCAAGTCCTGCAAAGATAAACTTGCTAACAACCTAAACAATATTTACAAAGAACCAGAAAAAGTAAATAAGATGAATAAAGATGCTGGTGCTAAGATGAGATTTTTAGACCACTAAAAATATGGGGTTCTCACAATATGTGAGGCCCTATATTTATTCACAGGAATTTTAGGTCCTATGAAATAATAACACGAGACTCTTTACAAAAATAAACCCCTAACGAATGAGTTAGGGGTAAAACTTTTATTTTATTTGGATACCTTTATCCGATAATGTAATTTTCTCTTCTTTTAACAATCTTCCTACTGCACGCTTAAAAGCATTCTTACTTAAGCTAAATTGTGCTTTTATTATATCAGAATCAGTTTTATCGTGATATGGTAAAAAGCCATTGGATTCTTGTAATTTCTTATAAATTAATTCACTATCACTATCCATTTGAATATGTGCTTTTTCTCTTATACTTAAATCAAGCTTACCATCTTCTTTGACTTTGATAACTCTAGCTTCTACACTATCCAATACTTTAACTCTGCGATGTAGTTCATTATTTGGAATAAGCGCGCAATATTTATTATCAACAGCCACAAATGCTCCATATTGGTCAATGATTTCATATACAAGACCAATTACCTTATCATCCTTCTTATAAGGAGATTCACAGGATAAATAATCATATACTCTCATTGTGGCACATAAGCGTTCTGATTTATCAATGTATAATGCAACGATTACATCTTCACCAGTATGCACACGAACGGTTTGTTCCTTAAAAGGTAGTAATAAGTCTTTTGCCAAGCCCCAATCTAAAAATGCCCCGATGGCAGTTACTTCTTTTACTTGTAACAAAGCAGTTTTTCCAAGGGTTAATGGTGGAATTTGTGTGGTTGCAATTGGTCTATCAGAGGAATCTTTATATACGAAAACAGTTAAATTATCCCCAAGTCTTGTACCCTCTGGAGT
>JAFAEB010000059.1 GCA_023424235.1 Bacillota bacterium | reverse complement strand
TCGTAGTATTAGCTGCTATAACTACCTTATTGATAGAAATAGCTACTATATTATTCTTTTCTACCATTTCTTTTATAATATCATTGCAACAAGTTCTAATCATCTTTGTAAGTGTATTCTGATTATCCTTACTCTTATTACTAAATGTAATTCTAGATATTACATCCTTACCATATACGCTCTGTGGATTAGCTACCTTTATAGATGCAATCATTCTCTTTAATACAGTATCCCATAATATAGCCTCTACTGTTGTCGTTCCTATATCTATTACTACACCATATTGCTTGGTTGTTTGATGTGTTAAATCTAATTCATTTGCTTCTTTACTTATATAATTTTCATTTATTGTATATTGATTTACCTTAGGTTCATAAGGCTTTATCTTATTCATTAATATTATCGTAGTATCTTCTGTAATTAAGAAACAACAAGCAAGTCGTATTCCTCTCTTAATTTCATCAGTCCAAAGGCATTTTAATTCTTCTTTACTAAGTTCTAATGTATTTCCCTTTGTAATAAGTACTTTACACTTTTTACAGGTTCTATTACCAGAACATACTCCTAAATCAACTCCGTAATTCCTAATAATATTGTAAAGATTTTCTCCCTTTTCAACATGTATTTTCTTATTAATGGGTAAAATAGTTAGAAGCATATTTCCTCCTAGAAAATAAAATAACTTTTAATAGTTAAAAAAAAGGTTATCCCGAAGGATAACCTTAAATCAATCTCGTTCTTAACAATATAGCTATTTCTGACTTATAATTCTTAGAATTTACATCAAGAAAAAGGTACACTGAATCACTTATGTTGATTATAGTTTAGTTACGTTAGTAGCTTGAGGTCCTTTTGCACCTTGAACTACATCAAATGCAACTTCTTGTCCTTCTTCTAAAGACTTGAAGCCATCCATGTTAAGTCCAGAATAATGTACGAATACATCATTACCTTGCTCATCAGATATAAATCCGAAACCTTTTTGATTGTTAAACCATTTTACTGTACCTTTGTTCATGTATAATTCCTCCAAAAAATAAAATAAACCTATCTGCTACCTATGTAACAGTAGAACCTGTCACATTTATGTGACACGTTTATAATAGCACTTAAATCTCAAAATGTCAATTGCTTTTTGTAATATTTTTGAATTTATTATATTATTATACATTTTTTTTATTTAATTTTAATTATAATACTAAGTATTCTCTCAATACTATTAACATAATAAACAAAAATAACAGTGCAAGCTACATTTTGTTGCCTTTTAAGATTTTTCCATTTTATACTGCTATAATATCTTAACTATCTTATAAATTACACACTTTTATACTCCTTGCATTATAATTGTACTTTGTTAAATGAAAGGCGGTCAACATGTCCACATTATTAAAAGATAAATTACGTGAATTACGTACTAGTATAAATTATACCCAAAAACAAGTTGCAAATTACCTTAATATGACCAGGCAAGGTTATGCACATTATGAAGCTGGACTACGAAATCCAGATTATCAAACCTTGTTAAAATTATCAAAACTATATGATATCAATATTGGTGAGCTCATTAATATGTCTACAACTCCAATTAATACAAATACCTTATATGAGGCAACTATTTATAATTTAAAACAATCTCAATTTCAATCTAAGCATTCATCTAAACCAATACAACTAACGGTTGATGAAAAGAAATTACTTCATATGTATAACAAATTATCAATGTCTGAAAAGAAAGAACTACTTCAAATGCTAGAGCATAAACTAAGCTCTAAAAACCTCTAAGTTGGCTACTAATTATATCGTTAATCCTATTGCTTATTATAGTGCTTATTAGTAGTTTATTATTTCAATTAATTTGTAGTCAACTTTTAGGTTAGCCATAGATATGCTATTATAGTTATAATGACTTGTATTATAAAAATAGAAGGCATACCAATGGTAAACTTAATATGCTTCGTTTTGTGACGAAACAACTGCATACCAATCATACAGCCCAGGCTACCACCTATAATTGCTATCAAAAATAAATTTTTTTCTTTAATTCTCCACCTTCTTGTTATTGCTCTTCCTTTATCAATAGCCATGAGCATAACTCCTGCTATATTTACACCAATTAAATAAGTTATTAATATACTGTTTGTCATTTTCAATTACCTTTCTATATTTTCATAAATTTTACCTTAATATAGGAAATAATGCTTATTACTGTTGACTTTTAATCAACTGTTTAATATGATTGTTCTATAAAAAAATAAAGTATACATGATGTTTCATAAAACATCAAGAGGGGGAGTTATATGTTTTTAGAGTTAAGGAAGATGTCATTAAGGAGATTAGGTATTCAGCTAATTGAGAGTGTGGTTATTATAGCTTTTATCTTACTTATATTTGGAGCTGACCTTATAGCTTTCGTAAAAGGTCCAAAAAATCTAGATACATTACCAATATCAGATATAAAAGATTCCTACATAACTACTGATATCTATGCAATATTAGATGTGTTCGCTGAATACTATACAGAAGAAAGTAATGGCGATACTAGCACCACAAAGTCCTATTATGTTATCCCTGTTGGTGAATATGAATATATGGCTCTTGAAGTTCCAAAAGATAAAGATTACACAAGTAAAATGGAACAAATTTATGATGAAACATATGAATACCTTCTTGGAAACAGAGATAATTTACTTACTACTTCTTCCGTTAAAGGTTCAATTAATCCCTTAGAAGGAGAACTATATGATTTATATATGGAGTGGTTTCATGAATCAGGTTTTATGGAGAATGTAACCGAAGATGATATTAATTCAATCGCCTTACCATATTTATTACAAATTGATCATGTTGGTGAGTCTAGTATCTCAACTTTAAAGGTCATGATGGGAATTATTCTTATTATTTTATGCTATGATATCATCCTATTACTCCTATGTCTATCAGGAATCAATTTATTACCAATAAAACGTTATCTTAAAAAAGAGGAAAATCTTAATCCTGAACTGCTAGAATCTGATTTCATACAAGCAGAAACATTAGGGAAAATAACCTTTTTTAGAAATTCAGTTCGCATAGGTAATAGATACACCTTTTATCTAAGTCACTGCTTTACACGAGTAGTCAATAATGAAGATATCGTTTGGACTTATATGGAGAATTATACACGCAAACTTTATGGACTTAAATTATTTACCCTACAATCACTAAATTTATTTACATATCATAAAAAGCAGTATCAAATATATATCAATGATCAAGCTATCATACTTAAAGCGATTGATTTATTAATAAAGAAGCAACCACATATGGTTGCAGGTTATAGTGATGAACGTAAAAAGCTATTTAAAAAAGACTTTGATAGCTTTATGAAATTGACTTATGATAATACTGAAATGTATGAAGAAGATTATACTCCTCCAATGGATTCCAAAGATTATTTTTATGATATTGAGGATGAAAGGAATGCTACTCATAATCATATAAATCCAGACGTAGAATTAAATAATAAGGAAGAAAAAGATAAGGAAGCGTATGAAGTTTAATCAATATAAAGTATAAAAAATACTGTTTCATTTCATAATAAAATAAATAATAGACCAAAGAGTCTGCCAAGGTAAACTCTCCCACCGCAAAGTGTCGCATTCATGCACGTATTTATAATCGCATGAATGCGATTACTTCCTCTACTTTACGTGTGCGTCCTTACCGGAGTGTTTTAATATCATAGGACGTAATTTCCTATGATCTTAAAAAGGCTGATGTAATAAGAATTATACTTTCTTATAATAACAGCCTTTTTATTTATTTTAGCAGTTCATAATAACATTTAATATTATAAATTACGATAAAAGTACTTTTCCTAACTATTATTCCACTATTTCCTTTTGCTCTTCTACAATCCCAATTCCTAATTCAACAAGTTGTTTTGTTTCAACTATATTAGGAGCATCTGTCATAAGACATGATGCATCTTTTACTTTAGGGAAAGCGATAACATCGCGGATACTATCTTCTTTTGCCATTAACATGATAAGTCTATCAAGTCCATATGCAAGTCCAGCATGTGGTGGTACACCATATTTAAATGCATTTAGTAAGAAGCCAAAACGTTCATATGCATCTTCTTTGCTAAATCCAAGAACCTCAAACATCTTCTCTTGTACATCATTTTGGAAAATACGTACACTTCCGCCACCAATTTCGGTACCGTTAAGAACAATATCATATGCTTTTGCTCTAACCTTAGCAGGATCTGTGCTAAGAAGCTCAAGATCTTCTTCCATAGGCATGGTAAATGGATGATGTTTAGCAGTAAATCTTCCTTCTTCTTTCGAGTACTCAAGTAATGGGAACTCAGTAACCCATAAGAATTTGTATTCATCTTTCTTTAGCATATCAAGATTTCTTGCTATTTCTAGTCTAAGATTTCCTAATACATCAAATACAACATCATCTTCATCTGCTGCAAATAGTAATAAATCTCCTACTTGACCAGACATAGCTTGCACTAAACTAGCTAATTCTTCTTCTGTCATAAATTTAGAGAAGGAGGATTTATAACTTCCATCTTCATTTATTGAAAGATATGCAAGACCTTTTGCTCCATAACCTTTTGCAAACTCAACTAAAGCATCAATTTTCTTTCTTGGCATATCTCC
>JAFAEB010000002.1 GCA_023424235.1 Bacillota bacterium | reverse complement strand
TTATTATTCCATTCCAGAGAGTAGCAAAACAGCTGCAACTGGTGAATGGATAAGTGGACCTGGTAAAAAATTAACGGATGCAATTAAAGAAGCTATTGGCGATGCTAAAATCATTGCAGAAGACTTAGGTGTATTAACAGAAAATGTGAAAGAGTTAATCGAGAAAACTGGATATCCTGGTATGAAAATATTAGAGTTTGGTTTAAATGGTCCTTGGGACAATGATTACTTACCACATAATTATAAAACATCCAATATTATTGCTTATACAGGTACCCATGATAATGAAACCTTAGTTGGATTTTTAGATGCTAGGACAGAGGAAGAGATAAAGCCATTACTTATATACTTTAATGTTAAGAGTAAAGAGGAACTTCCTGATGCAATTATACGTTCTTTATTTGCATCCATTGCGGATGTTGCTATCGTTCAAATGCAAGACCTTTTAAAGTTAGATAATAAAGCTAGAATGAACTTCCCATCTACCGTTGGTTGTAACTGGAGATGGAGAATAAAAAAAGAACAGTATAAGATGATAAATGAAGATGAACTTCTTTTATATAAGACTATTTTTAATCGATAAATCTTCAAGAAAAGTAAAACCTAAGATAAAGAAAATATACAAAAAGAAAGGATGCCACTTGCAATTTTAAGCTTACGTGGCAATATAGCATCTTTTTAAGATGACATATGGAATAGCAGAATGGAAAATAACTTTAAGTCCAATGTCAGCTTTATATTAGACATTGATTATGGAAAAACCATAAAAGAAGCAACAACAACAGAACTTTATAATGCAGTTTCAAAAGCAGCTATGAAGACTCTAGGAAAAGAATGGGGTCTTAATGCAAAGAGCAAAAAGGTATGTTATTTATCAGCTGAATTTTTAGTTGGTAGATTAATTTATAGTAATCTTTTAAATATGGGATTATTTAATCAGTTTACTGAGCTCATGACAGAGAATAACTTAGATATAAGAGTATTTGAAGATATTGAGGATGCAGCACTAGGAAATGGTGGCTTAGGACGTTTAGCAGCCTGTTTTTTAGATTCTGGTGCAACCGTTGGTATCACCTTGAATGGATATGGCATTCGTTATAAATTTGGTTTATTTAAGCAATATTTTAAGGATGGTTTTCAAATGGAAATGCCGGACAACTGGCAATCCTTCGGGGATCCATGGTCTGTTCGTAAAGAAGAGGAAAGGGTTTTAATACAGTTTAAAAATCAGTCCGTATACGCAGTTCCATATGATACTCCGGTTATTGGCTACGGTGGTAAGACAATTAATACCTTAAGATTATGGCAAGCGGAAGCAACTGAAATCTTTGATTTTGAACTATTTAATGAACAACAATATGACAAAGCCGTAAAAAATAAAAATGAAGCAGAAGCAATTTCAAGCTTATTGTATCCAAATGATTCCCTTGATGCTGGTAAAAGACTACGCCTAAAGCAACAGTATTTCTTTGCAGCAGCATCCTTACAAGATATTATAAAACGCTATGTTAGTGTACATGGAAACGATTTTAGTTCATTTTCAAGTGAATATGCAATTCAACTAAATGATACGCATCCGGTTGTTGCAATTCCAGAGCTTATACGCCTACTTGTTGAAGTTTACGGATTAACCTTTGCGAAAGCACTAAAAATTGCAAAAGAAACCTTCGCTTATACAAATCACACCGTTATGGCGGAAGCACTTGAAAAATGGAGTGTACCATTATTTAAATCCGTAATCCCTAATGTGTATAAGTATGTAGTAATGCTTCATAAAGCACTTATTAAGGAGCTTAAAGCTCAAGGTGTTAATGATGATGATATGTCCAAATATCATATTATAGATAATAATTTAATACACATGGCAAGACTTGCAATCTTTGCTACCCATTCAACCAATGGTGTTGCTAAGCTTCACACAGATATTCTAAAGAATGATGCATTAAATGAATGGTATCAAGTCTATCCAGAACGTTTTAATAATAAAACAAATGGTATTACACAAAGAAGATGGCTTGCATTAGCCAATATGGAACTTGCAGGATTTATATCTGATAAAATTGGTAACTCCTGGATTACAGATTTAGATAGATTAAAAGATCTAGAAAAGTTTAAGGATGATAAAGGAGTTATAAAGCAATACTCCGATATTAAGCTAATTAAAAAGAAGCAACTTGCAGACTACATCTATAAGCAAGAAGGAATCACTTTAAACACAGACTTTATATTCGATATCCAAATTAAGAGATTACATGAATATAAACGTCAATTATTAAACGCATTTTCAATTCTGGATATATATTATGGTCTAAAGGATGGTAGAATAAAAGACTTTAATCCAACTGCATTTATCTTTGGAGCAAAAGCGGCGCCAGGTTACTTTAGAGCAAAAGGTGTTATTAAGTTCATCAATGAAATAGGCAAGATGATTGATGAAGATAAGGATGTAAGAGATAAGATGAAGGTTGTTTTTGTATCTAACTACAATGTCTCTTATGCAGAAAAACTTACTCCAGCAGCAGATATTTCAGAGCAAATCTCAACAGCAGGTACAGAAGCTTCCGGTACTGGTAACATGAAGTTAATGCTTAACGGGGCTGTAACCCTAGGAACCTATGATGGAGCAAATGTTGAGATCGTTTTGGAAGCAGGAGTTGAGAATAACTACATCTTTGGTGCCAGAGTTGAAGATATAGAAAAGATTAGTAAGACATACGATCCTAAAGCTATTTATGAATCAAATGAAAGAATCAGAAGGGTAATTGATACCTTAATTGATGGTACTTTCTCTGATGGGGGAACAGGAATGTTTAGAGAGCTTTATACTTCTTTATTAGAAGGTGCAAGCTGGCATAAACCGGATCACTACTATATTCTTTTAGACTTTATTCCCTACTGTGAAGAAAAACTAAAAGCAATCAGTGATTATTCTGATATATATAGCTTTAGAAGAAAGTGTTTTATTAATACAGCGAATGCTGGTAAATTCTCAAGTGATAGAACAATTAAAGACTATTACAATGAAATTTGGGCTAATAATGCCTAGTAACTCCATTTAGGAGAAAAAAAGGAAAGAGGTAGAAGATTATGAAAAAGGGATTTAGACTTTTAGCATTACTTATGGTAACTGTTATGGTGCTAGCTAGCTTTGCAGCTTGTGGCAAAAAAGATTCAAATGATACACCAACTAATAATGATACTACAACAACAGAACCAACAAAAGAGCCTACAGCTGAACCTACCAAAGAACCTGAAAAGGTAGAAGTTACTGATGTAACTTTAAAAGTATGGGCTCCACAAGAAGAACAAGAAATCTTAAAAACGATGTGTGATAACTTCCAAAAGGCTCACCCAGAATATAATATTACATGGGATTTTGGTGTAGTTTCTGAAGCAGATGCTTCGAATGAATTACAAAAAGATGCAGCTGCTGGTGCAGACGTATTTGCTTTTGCATCTGACCAAACTGCTACTTTAGTAAATGCTGGTATTTTATACCCAATTACATTAAATGCAGATGCAATCAAAACAGCTAACTCTGAAGCTTCTATTCAAGCTGCAACTGTAAATGGTCAATTATATGCAAATCCATTTACACCAAACTCTTGGTTTATGTACTATGACAAGAGCAAATACACAGAAGATGAAGTGAAATCTCTTGAAACTATGTTTGCAAAAGATTTAGGTAGCGAAGTTAAGAATTTCTCTGTTGATATTAATAACAGCTGGTACTTATCAGCATTCTTCTTTGCAAATGGTGGAACTTTATTTGGGGCAGATGGTACAGACCCAACACAATGCTCTTTCAATGATGCAAAAGGTTTAGAAGTTGGTAAATATTTAATAGATTTAGTTAAGAATCCAAAATTCTTAGATGAAGACCAAGGAAATATTATTACAGCATTTGCTAACGGTACACTTGGAGCAGCTTGCTCTGGTACTTGGAATGCAGAAGCAATCAAAGAAGCTTTAGGTGAAAATTATGCAGCTACAAAACTTCCTACAATCAAGATTAATGGAGAAGACAAACAACTTAGTAACTTTGCTGACTTTAAGTTAATCGGTGTAAATGCATTAACAAAAGCTCCAATTCCTGCAATGCAATTAGCTGAGTATCTTGGTGGAGAAGAATGCCAAAAATTACGTTTTGAAGCAAGAAGTATCGCTCCTACAAACCTTAAATTAGCTGTAGATCCAGATGTATTAACAAATCCTGCAGTTGCAGCACTTAGTTACCAAACATCTTTCTCTACATTACAATCCTCTATCCCTCAAATGGGTAAATACTGGACTCCAGCAGAAGCATTTGGAACAGAAGTATTAAATGGAACTGTAACACTAGATAATTTACAAACAAAATTAGATGAAATGGTAAATAGTATTTTATCAACAATTGGTTAATAAATATTAGAAAATATGTAATTTGTTTATGGGGCGGTTGCAAAAACTAATTTTGCAGCTTCCCCTATAAACCAATATGAATGGAGGCAACTTGTGGAGAAGAAAAAGGTGAATCATACACTTGCAAATGGAATGAAAGGAACCTTTAGTTGGTTATTAAATTTAGGAACTATATTTAAGAATGGTGATATCCTTACAAAGTTATCATTCCTTATCATGGGGCTTTCCAATCTATTGCGAGGACAAATTATCAAAGGATTTTTATTCTTAAGTATTGAAGTAGCTTATATCTATTATATGATAACTGGAGGAGTTAACTCTCTTTTAGGACTTAAAACCCTTGGAAGCAAACAACAAGGAATGGTAATGGATGAAAAGCTTGGAATATTCGTGTTGCAAGAAGGTGATAACTCCATGCTAATACTATTAGCTGGTGTAATGGCATTGTTTGTAACAGCAATATTTTTTGTTGTGTGGAAGGGTAGTATAACAGCTTCTTATGAAGCACAAGTAATTAAAAGCAAAGGAAGAAAGCTTCCAAACTTTGTTGAAGACGTATATACTTATTTTGATTCAAAACTACATAGAACGTTAATGGCTTTGCCACTGGTAGGAATCACTTTATTTACTTTATTACCTTTGTTTTTTATGATTTTAATTGCATTTACTAATTATGATAATGCACATCAACCACCTGGTAATCTATTTACTTGGATCGGTCTTAGTAACTTTAAAACAATACTTTTATCAGGCGATACGGTATCAAAAACCTTCTGGCCTGTACTTGGATGGACTATAATATGGGCAATATTTGCCACCTTTTTAAATTATATAGGTGGTATCTTACTTGCACTATTAATTAATAGAAAAGATACAAAATTTAAGGGATTTTGGAGAACCATGTTCGTTATCTCCATAGCAATTCCACAGTTCGTATCCTTATTGGTTGTTCGAACCATGTTAAATGATGGTGGAGCATTGAATGCATTGCTACGTGATTTGGGATTCATTAGTAAAGATGCATTCCTGCCATTCCTATCAAACCCTAATTGGGCTAGAGTAACTGTAATTATTGTAAATTTATGGGTTGGTATTCCATATACCATGTTGATAACAACTGGTATCTTAATGAATATTCCTGCGGATCTGTATGAATCTGCTAAGGTAGATGGTGCCAATGGAGTAGTAACTTTCTTTAAGATTACATTACCATACGTATTATTTGTAACAACTCCATACTTAATTACTCAGTTCATTGGAAATATAAATAACTTTAATGTTATCTATTTCTTAACTGGAGGAGGTCCTTTAAGCTTATCCTATTATCAAGCTGGTAAGACGGACCTATTAGTAACTTGGTTATATAAGCTTACCACTGGAACGATGAAGGATTATTCCTATGCTTCTACCATTGGTATTATTGTATTTATAATATCTGCAACGGTATCCTTAATAACCTATAGAAGAACATCATCTTATAAGAGAGAGGAGGACTTCCAATAATGAAATATAAAAGTTCCATAAAACGTAAGAAAACAATACTGAATATAATCTCACATTTTTTCTTAAGCATACTTTCTCTTATTTGGATATTCCCAATTGCATGGGTAGTACTTACCTCCTTTAATGGAGAGAAAGGAGCTTTTCCGCGTCACTTTTGGCCTAAGAGCTTTACTATAAATAACTATAGGATGTTATTTCAAGATACATCACAATTTTACTATGCTAAATGGTTTTCTAATACTTTACTTGTAGCTGTTTGTACTTGTATTCTATCAACCTTTTTTGTATTATCTATATCCTATGCAATCTCAAGACTAAGGTTTAAAATGAGAAAGCCTTATATGAACCTTGCATTAATTCTTGGTATGTTCCCAGGATTTATGTCAATGATTGCGGTTTACTATATCCTTAAAGGATTTAATATGACACAATCCTTGCTAGCACTTATTCTTGTGTATTCAGGTGGTGCAGGACTTGGGTTTTATATAGCAAAAGGATTTTTTGACACCATACCAAAGTCAATAGATGAAGCTGCTTGGCTTGATGGTGCATCAAAATGGCATGTATTTACTAGAATAACCATTCCACTATCTAAGCCTATTATAATCTATACCATACTTACTTCCTTTATGGGGCCATGGGCAGACTATATATTTGTAAGTGTTATTATGGGTGATAATTATAATAAGTACACCATTGCACTTGGTTTATTTAAAATGCTAGAGAGAGAATTTGTTCAAACTTGGTATACAAGATTTGCAGCTGGTGCAGTAATCGTATCCATACCAATTGCTTTATTATTTATTATTATGCAACGTTATTATGTTGAAGGCGTATCGGGGGCTGTCAAAGGTTAAATA
>JAFAEB010000430.1 GCA_023424235.1 Bacillota bacterium | reverse complement strand
AGGTAACAGAGCAAATGTAGTATGGTCATATAGTATTGTGAGTGCTGGACTAATGATAGCTTCAATGGCATTTCGTACTAAAAATAATCTTTTTGAAACGATGCCTTTAGGTGCAGTTGCTGTATTTATTATAGCAATAATCGCTGAACATTATGTGGAGTCCAGTCTGATGGCTAAGGTTTCACTAAATGCTGGGGTTTTATTTATTCTTTTACAAGTATTACATTATAACTTTAGTAATGTAGCCGATTTTATATTGATGAATAGAGAACGAACATCCCTTCCTATTTCCCAGATTATAGGGGTAAATTCTTTGATTATGACTATACTTATATTCATTTGTGGTGCGACGGCTTATCTTTTTGGACAGAGAATAATTTATATAATGGTACAACAACTTGGTAGATGGTTAAAAACCGCTATTTCTATTATTTTAAGATTATTGCTCCCCAAAGCTACTATGCCTGATGTAGAATCAATACCTGAGGATATACCAATTAAAAATGACCTTGAGATGCTTCCTGAAATAGGTGAAACTAGTATATGGGCAGAAATCCTTAACAAAATAGCTTTTATCTTAGGCTGTATTTTGTGTATACTAGTTATCGTGTTTCTTCTTGTAAAACTAGCAATGCTTTTTATGAATTTATTTAAAAAAATGAATGTTACTACGAAAGAACAGGACGTAAAGGAATTTATTTTTGCAAAAGATATCAGAGAAAGAAGCATAAGGAGAAGAACTAAGAGTGACCTAGATAAGAAATTAAATAAAAAAGCCAGAAGCATATATAAAGCTATGGTAACTAGAAATGCTTCTAAGAAACATAACATTATAAATGCTTCCATGACACCTACTGAAATCTCAAATTTATATATTAACCAAGAAAGAGAAACAGTGACTTCTATCTATGAAAAGGCGAGATATGGGAATGATGAAGTTACGAAAGAAGAGATTACGATATTAAAAAGTATCGGAAAGATGAAGGGCAGTTCATAATTGATTACAGTTAAAGGGGTACAAGGATGAAATAGTCCTTATTGCAAAGGAAATCAAGGGTAATGACTAACGATTTTCTCGATAATCTATAATAAATAAAAGCACCTATGGGAACAGTTTTTACTGTTTTCATAGGTGCTTTTAACTACTTTGCTATTTCTACATTCTCTGAGATTAAGTTAAATAAACTAGTATTAACTCTTTCATTGATTGGATGATAGGAGCTTTTGTCTGGTTCAGTTTTTTGATAATCTTCAGAAGAAGAGCTATCCTCTTTTAAGATACATTCATTGGATTGATGGTAATCCTCTATTGCTTTGGAATAATTATGCATGGTTTTATCCATGATAGCCATACTATCTTCAAGATTTTTAATTTGTTGTAATAGTTTTTCCTTATGAGCATAAAAGATTTGATACCTTTTCTCTAAGGTAGAATTTCCACCCATATATAAATGTATATAGTTTTTAATTTCTTTTAAGGGCATATTTGTTTCTTTAAGACAAATGATGCTACGTATTAATTTTAGATCTTTCTCTTCAAAATACCTATTATCATGTTCATCTCTTTTTATAAAGGGAAATAAGCCTTCTGAATCATAATATCGTATCGTATGAATTGGTATTTGAAACATTTTTGAAATTTCGCCTATGGTGTAAGTCATAAAATCACCTCTTCTTATATGTAATGATGAACTATTATTTAGCATGTATAAGATAAGTCAAATATATAAAAAATAAACCGCCCCTAGCCTAAGGACTAGACGGTTTATTTTTGTTCGTTTCAATTGCATGGGGTACAAGCTAGTACCACATCTTCTATATGTATGATAGCATATAGGAAAATATTTATCAAGGTTGATAATAAATGAATGTAAACGGTATGCAAGGGCTAATTATATAGTTCGAATTAAATGGAAAAATTTATGTATAAGAAGGCAATTTTTTAGAATGAAATCTTTAGTTTCCTATGTTAGAGTTATAGTGAAAGGTGGTTTGATTATGGGCATAGAAGTAAAAACTATAGATGTATCTGGGGAGTGGATTTGTAAATTAGATCCCTTAGATATAGGATTAGCAGAGGAATGGTATATTAAAAGTTTAGATGGAGATAGGGTGGTACTTCCAGGTACCCTTGCAGAGAATCATATCGGTGAAGTTTATCAAAAGGAAGAGGGACTTACCAAGGAAAATGTACGAAGTCTACGCGCAAAGTATCGATATATAGGAGCTGCTTGGTATCAAAAGACAATAGAATTAGAGAAAGAAGTGGACATTGGGGATTATCAGTTGTTTTTAGAACGTATTATGTTTGAGAGTAAGGTATGGATTAATGGAAGCTATATTGGGAGCCAGGATAGTTTAAATTGTCCACATTTATATTCATTAGTAAATGAGGATAAGAAGTGTAAAACCTTAACTATAACAGTATGTGTTGATAATCGTGATATTAATAGGATTGGGACTTATTCTAGTGCATACACGGAGGAAACCCAAACAATATGGAATGGAATTGTAGGTAAGATGTATCTTACTAAGAGGAGAGCTTATGAGTTTCTTACCTTTAATATTGGTGTAAATGGAAGAGAGCATATGGGGCTCTTTGATATTCGTTTATTATCCAATGAAAGCTTAGAAACATACAAGCTTACCATAGTAGAGAATGGACAATTCATACAAAGCTATGTAGGAAGAGTAGCTAATATAGAAGAAACATTAAATTTAGAAGAACAATCTAATTTAATACAGCAATCTTATAGAATTGATTTACAATTACCACTCGCTAAAGATGTCGAACTATGGAATGAATTTCATCCAACCTGCTACGAGCTTTATCTACAAGTGATGGATGTTAACGATAGTATTGTAATAGATGATATTAGAACGACTGGTTTTTGTCAGATGGAGGCAAAGGGAAAAGACCTTTTGGTAAATGGTAAACCAACTTTCTTAAGAGGTAATATAGATTGTTGCCTTTATCCTCTAACAGGATATCCACCGATGGAAAAAGAGATGTGGTATAAAGTCATGAGTACGACCAAATCTTACGGACTTAATCATATTAGATTTCATTCATGGTGTCCTCCGGAAGCTGCATTCTTGGTTGCAGATGAACTAGGAATCTATCTACAAGTAGAAGGACCTATGTGGCTTGATAGCTATATGGATATCAAAGTAGGTAGTACACCGACTCAGTATACTTATTTACCAGAAGAAGCAATGAGAATTATATCTAAATATTCTCACCATCCATCCTTTTGCATCTTTAGTAATGGAAATGAATTGAATGGTGACAATAAATTATTGGAAGATATTATTGATAGGGTAAAAAAGATGAATCCCTATATTCTATATACACTTACTAGCAATTGGGATCGCAAAACCCATCCTTTCGATGACATTTTCATTGCCCAATCTTCGGATGGTGTTGGTATTAGAGGCCAGTACTTTTTGCAAGAGCTCGTTAATACTACAACTCTAAACTTTGATCTTGGTGTAGCCAAAAAAGATATTCCTGTTATCTCACATGAGATAGGCCAGTATGTAGTATACCCTAATGTAGAGGATATTAACAAGTATGTTGGGAATTTATTACCTGTTAATTTTGATGTAATTCGAGATGATTTAGAGAAAAAGAATATGACTAGATTTGTTCCTGATTTTGTCCGTTGTTCTGGCAGATTAGCTTATGAACTATATAAGGCTGAATGTGAAGCAGCACTTAATACAAGTAAGATGGCTGGTTTTCAGTTATTATCCCTGCATGATTTTCCAGGTCAAAGTACAGCAACGGTAGGATTATTGGATGTATTCTTTGATAGTAAAGGCATTACAGATGAAGAGGAATTTAAGCAATTTTGTAATCAGGAAGTCCTGTTACTCCAGATGGATAAGAGGATATATTCCGCCCATGATAAAGTAGATATGAGTTTACATATAGCAAATTATACGGAATATGAATTAGAGAATCAAAGTGTAAGGTTTACAGTGAAAGATGAAAAAGGTTTTTATCATTATGAAGAAATAATTAAAGTGGAGCACTTAAAAATTGGCTTAAATGAAATAGGCCCAGTACTTAGACAACTAGATTTTACCAAACTAAATGGAAGAGTGAAACTACATATTGAAGCAAAAACTGATGATAATATTAAGAATCAGTGGACCATATGGGTGTATTCAAAAGCTCTGAACACTGAAATAGAAATGGAAGAATGGAATGATACCATTATTGATAGGTTACATGCTGGAGAAACGATTATTCTTAGTCCTAAGAAAAGTCAAGTAAAGAAACTCTCAGAAACTACTTGTTTTCCAGTATTTTGGAGTCCAGTTCACTTTATGTCAAAGGATCCTTGTGGTATGATTATTGAAAATGAACATCCATTCTTTAAAACTTATTATGAAGACATGAGATATGGTGATTATGAATGGAAGACCTTTATGGAAGAAGGATTTTCAATTGAACTAGATTCCCTTCCTCATGTTAACCCAATGACTATGTATGTACCAAACTTTTATCATAATCATATATGCAGTGGATTGTTTGAAGTAAAGGTTGGTTTAGGAAAGCTTCTTGTTTGTTGTTATGATTTTACGGATAATCCAAAATCACTACAGACTGAATATTTAAGAAAAGCAATTGGAGCATATGTTAGCTCGGATGACTTTAATCCAAGCTATCAGTGTGATGAAGAAACATTAAAGGATTTATTTAATATATAAATTTAAAAGGTCTATTTATTTCACAAAGATTTTTGTAAATAAATAGACCATTATAATTTGCAAAACCTCTTCGGGCTTATAAGACGCTTATGTCCTATAAGCCCTTACCTGTCGATTGGCTCATCTCCAGCACTAATGCCTTCTAAGGCCTCCGAATTTTGAATGTTACGGTTACTCTGATTACTCATCTTTGTTACCTCCACTCAGTTTGTTTGGTTTTACAAGAATATTATGTGACGATTATGAAAATTTCATTCACATTTTTACAATAAAAAATAAATTTAGATGATATGTTACGATTATGAACTAAAATGATAATTAAAAAAAATACAATTATAAAACTAAAAAATTAAAAAATGATTTACAGGGTGCGTATTCTCGTAGAATTAATTTACAACATCGGCTTGTATATGAAATATTGGAGAATGAAAAAACGATAAAAGTTATTAAGTTGGGACACATTATGAGTAAGTAAATCTAAATATGTTGTTCCATAATTCTGTCAATAGTCATAGCTAAAGTTAACTTTAGCTATGACTATTTTGTTTAAATTGACAAATTTTATAAATTATCTTGACCTAAAGTCTACTTTAGGGCTTATGATAGCTATTAAGAGAATTATGGAACCTTTTAAGTATATTTATGAACTTAAACTAGCTTAAGGATTGAGGTGAATTAGAAGATTTGCTTCTTTAGCTGGGAAGTTCATGATATTACCTAACTTACTTTATGAATAGATATGGAGGTATTTTATGGGTCAATTAATGAAACGTAAAGATGTAAAAGTAGAAGACACTTGGGCAATTGAAGATTTATATCAAACAGAAGCTGATTGGGAAGTGGCAGTAAAACAAATGGAAGCTGATATTAAAGTAATTGAAAGTTATAAAGGTCATTTAGGAGATAGTGGAGCAAAATTATTAGAGTTTTTAGACCTTAATAATGAGCTTGGTATTAATTTCTCTAGAATCTTTAGCTATGCTAAGAGAATCGTAGACGTTGATACTACTAATTCACATTCACAAGAATTATCTGGTAGAGCAACCTTATTATCTAAAAAAATATCAGAAGCACTTGCTTTTGATACTCCAGAGCTATTACTTATCTCAGATGAGCAATTAGAAAAATTCTACGAAGAAGAAAAAGAATTACTTAAATATAAAAGATATATCAATGAAATACGTAGAAGAAAAGTACATACTCTTTCTACAGAAATGGAACAATTATTAGCTTCTTCACAAGCAGTTGGTGATACTGCCAACAAAGCATATACCATGTTTAAAAATGCTGACATGGAATATCCATATATCACAGATGATAATGGCGAAGAGATTCAAATCACACAAGGTAGATTCATTACTTTATTGCATAATAAGAATGAAAGAATCAGAAGAGAGACTCTCTCTTATACACATA
>JAFAEB010000416.1 GCA_023424235.1 Bacillota bacterium | reverse complement strand
GCTTATGATTATACAAAGTTCCCAGCTTATTTAGAAGATAGTTTAAAAGGTGCAACCATATTGGGATATAGTATGCAGGATACCATGGATGTTGAGGCGGTGATGAACGTAGAACCAGACTTAATTATCATATCTACGGTACAAGAGAAAATGTATGATCAACTTAGTGAAATTGCTCCAACTGTTATGATTAAGTTAGAAGCACTTAACTGGAAAGATGACATATTAACCATCGCCGAAGTATTTAATAAAGAAGATGTTGCAAATCAGTGGATAGCTGATTATGAAGCAAAAGCAAAACAAGCAGGAGACACAATAAAAGCTGAATTTAAAGAAGAGACTAGCTACTTATCCTTTTTAGCTAGTGGTGGTCAATTCTATGTATTTGGTGGAGCAGGCTTTGGTAGTGTTTTATATGAAGATTTAGGTCTTAATAAGCCGGTTGGTATGCCAGAACAAAGTGATATAAGCTTACCAGTAGTGTCCTTCGAAGGACTAGCTTCTATTATGGCAGATTATATATTTGTTATAGCAACGAATGATGATTTACAAGAATTACAAAGTAACGCTATATGGAATAACCTACCTGCAGTGAAAGAAGGAAAGGTAATTGTCCTTGAATCATCTCCTTACTTTAATCAAGGTTACAGTTCCATAGGAAGAGAATTATTACTAGATGAAATCAAGGTGATGCTAGATGGAACAAAGAAATAAACGTACCTTATCCTTTGTAGTAGTTAGTGTATGTTTGATTGCTATAGGACTTATACTTGCTATTACCATAGGAGCAAGTCGTATTCGTCTTTTAGAAATTTATAATAGTATAGTTAACTATGATGAAACTCTCAATCACATGTTGATACGAGATGTTAGAATTCCTAGAGCCCTCTGTGTATTAATCACAGGGGGTATTCTTGCAGTAACTGGTGCAATGATTCAAGGAGTTACAAGAAATCCAATTGCAGAACCTTCTTTACTTGGAATCAGTCAAGGTGCAACTCTTGTAATTGCTATTTTCTACGCTTTTGAAATCTCAATCACCTCAATGAATATAATGATTGCTGCATTTATAGGAGCTCTTCTTTGTGGATTATTAGTTATTGGGTTTACTATGAAAAAAGCTGGGAACATGTCCATAGGACGATTATTACTTGCCGGTACAGCTATGAGTACTTTTTTTATATCTTTAACTACGATTATAGGTTTGTTAACAAATAGAGCCCAATTAATTGGTTTTTGGGTATCTGGAGGTTTCCGTAATGCTTCTTGGAGTGATGTAGTTTTGCTTTTAGTTATTGGCATTCCAGGAATGCTTTTAACAATAATATTATCAGGCAAAATAAATTTGTTAAGTTTAGGTGATGATGTTGCAATTGGACTTGGTGAAAATCCTAGTAAAATACGTTTTGTAACTTTAATTATTATGATACCAATGTGTGCAGTAGCCGTAGCTGTTGGTAAAAATATAGGATTTATCGGACTAATCATACCATCAATCACACGGACAATTGTAGGAAGTAACTATAAGAGAATTATTCCTTGTTCTTTTCTTTTAGGTGGAGCATTATTAACATTTGCTGATATTTTAGCAAGAATGATGTTTGAACCATACGAAACTCCAATAGGTGTATTTACCGCTATAATTGGCGTGCCATTTTTTATTGCTATGGCAAGAAAGGAGAGAGGATAGATGAAGAAAAAATCCTTTATTATTAGCTTAACCCTACTTTCACTCCTTTTACTTACTGTTATTATATTAGCTCTTTGCTGGGGGAGCTACCAAATATCCGTCCGTGATGTAATTAAAACCTTAATGCTTCAAGGTACTAAGTTACAAAACACAGCAGTATTTACGATTCGTATACCAAGAATTTTAGTTGGCATATTTGTTGGTATAGCCTTATCAACAGCAGGTTGCATTTTACAAACCATTACTAAAAATGATTTAGCTGATTCTGGTATTATTGGCATTAATGCAGGGGCAGCAGTGGCGGCGATTCTATTTATTAGCTATCAAACTAAGGATTATTATAGTGAACTTGGTAGATGGTCCATATTTGTTCTTCCCATTATGGCTATGATCGGAGCTTTAATTGCAGCTACCTTTATTTATCTACTTTCATATAGAAATGGGTTAAGACCAACGAGGCTTCTCTTAATAGGACTAGGTGTAAACATAGGTTTAAATGCATTTATTACATTTTTCACATTTCGTGGTGGTGTTGGTGATTATAACAGGGTTTTAGTCTGGACATCGGGAAGTTTATGGGGTGCAAGTGCTATCTATGCGAAGGTAATTATTCCAATTGTATCTATAGTATTTTTATTGGTTCTAGTCAATTATAAAAGATTAGATGTTATGAATTTAAATGATGAGACAGCAACTGGCCTTGGCATACATGTAGAAAAAGAAAGAAGAAAGCTCTTATTGTACAGTGTTTTATTAGCTGGTATTGCAACTGCTTTTGCAGGTAATATTAGCTTTTTAGGTTTAATATCACCTCATATTGCAAAAAAATTAGTAGGGCCATTTCATAAGCAGTTTATTATCGTATCAGCATTAGTTAGTGCTATTATTATTTTAGCTGCGGATTCCGTATCCCGAAATCTCTTTTCACCAATAGAGATACCGGTTGGTATTATCGTATCTTTATTTGGAGTGCCATATTTTATATATTTGATGTTAAAGGAGAAATAATGGAAGCTATACGTGTAAATAATTTGGCTGTTGCCTATGATGATGCTTTGATTATAAAGGATATGAATGTATCCATACCAAGGGGAAAGTTCACCATAATTATAGGGGCAAATGGATGTGGTAAATCTACTTTACTAAAAACCATTGCTAGAATTGTAAAACCTAAGAATGGTGATGTTTATATTAATGATAAGAATATTAAGGACCAAAAACCAAAAAAGATAGCAAAACAAGTGGCGGTTTTACCACAAAGTCCAAGTTGTCCTGAGGGACTTACAGTTAGAGAATTAATTGGATATGGTAGATTTCCACATCAAAAGGCGATAGGTGGTTTAACTGGTCATGACAAGAAAGTAATTGACTGGGCGTTAGAGGAAACAGGCTTAATGGAGTTAGCAGATAGACCAGTTGAGAGTCTATCAGGTGGACAAAGACAACGTGCATGGATTGCTATGACACTAGCTCAAGAAACAGAAATTATCTTATTAGATGAACCTACAACCTACTTAGACATGTCCTATCAACTTGAAATTCTTCTATTATTACAAAAGTTAAACCGTGAAAGAAATATTACGATTGTTACTGTTTTACATGAATTAAATAACGCATGTCGTTTTGCAGATAATATTATAGGAATGAAAAGTGGTAACATTATATGTGAAGGCAAGCCTAAATCAGTAATTACCAAAGAAAGCTTAAAAGAAATTTATGGAATTGATGCACATTTAAGAAACAGTGAATCAGGTGAATACCCGATTTGCCTTGAATTTGAACTAGCTAGAAGTTAAAAATGTAATTATAATTAGTATAATCGAAAATCAACTAGTAATTTGATAAAAATTATCAAATTACTAGTTGATTCTTTTTTACATTTATAGTATGATATAGAAAAGTTAGCAAATGCTAACTGAAACTAGTTAATTAATTTTTTAAGGGAGTAAGGTGATAGAATGAGCGTTGTAATTATTGGCGGACATGAAAGAATGGAAAATCAATATAAAGAACTATGCAAAAAATATAAATGTAAGGTTAAAGTATTTACAAAAATGGCAGCAAATTTAAAAGAGCAAATCGGATGTCCAGATTTAATGATATTATTTACCGCTACTGCTTCTCACAAAATGGTATATTGTGCTGTTGCTGAATCTGAAAAGAAAAACATTACAGTAGAACGTTCTCATAACAGTAGTTCAAGTGCATTAAAAGGAATTTTAGAAAAATACGCTTAAATTTTATTTTATACATTAGTTAGCATATGCTAACTATACATAGATAAATAAATCATATATCAGGAGGATAAAAAATGAATAGTGTATACATTGTATATTGGAGTGGAACTGGTAATACAGAAACTATGGCAAATATGATTGCAGAAGGAGTAATTGCTGGTGGAGGAAATGCTCTAGTTAAAGAAGTATCAACACTATCATCGAATGATTTAGATGAGTCTAAGGTATTTGCACTAGGATGTCCATCCATGGGTGCAGAAGAGTTAGAAGAGGATTATATGGAACCATTTGTTGCTGAATTAGAGAGTAAAATTAGTGGTAAACACATTCTGTTATTTGGCTCCTATGGTTGGGGTGATGGTGAATGGATGCGTATATGGACACAGCGAATGCGTGATTGCGGTGCGATAATTATTAGTGATGAAGGAATTATTGCAAATGATGCTCCTGATGAGGAAGCAAAAGATAGATTAATACAAGCGGGTAAGATACTTGCTAGTATGTAATAATAAATTGAATAATAAAGAATGACAGCTCTATCATAACTTTTTTGGTTTAAACCATTTAAATTGTATGATAGAGCTTTTTATTAGAAACTTTTGGTCTAAATGAATTGATAATCTGTTAATACTGATATATGATATTGTTATATTAGTTTTATTATAATATAGATATGCAAAGTATAGATACAGTAAATTTAATAGCATATTTAAGATGTTTAATGTTTTGGATAAGTGAGGTAAAATATGAGAGTTCAATATGATGAAATGCTAAATGTGTTTAGACGTATTCTAGTTTTAAAAGGTTATGATGAAGAAAGAGCATATGATAGTGCTAAGATGTTTGCAGATACTACTTTAGATGGAGTATATTCCCATGGATATATGAGATTTAAGCGTATCCTTGAATACATTGATAAAGGGTTTATTGATGTCAAAAGCCAGGCTGTAAAGGTAGCAGGAATGGGTGCTATTGAGCGTTTCGATGGAAGAAGTGGAATGGGAAACTTAAATGCTAAATTATGTATGGATAGAGCGATTGAATTAGCCAATACTCACGGAGTTGGAGTGGTAGCATTATTTAATACGAATCATTGGCTAAGAGGTGGAACCTATGGATGGCAAGCAGCAGATGCTGGATGTGTAGGTATCTGTTTTACGAATACCTGTCCGAATATGCCAGCATGGGGAGGAATAGATAGTAAAATTGGTAATAATCCATTTGTCCTATCTGTACCTAGAAAAAATAAGGAGCATGTAGTAGTGGATCTAGCTATGGCACAATTTTCTTATGGCAAACTAGAGACAACTAGATTAGAAGGAAAACAACTTCCATTTCCAGGGGGATTTGATAAAGATGGAAACCTTACCCGTGATCCAGGTGCAATAGAGGAGACTACAAGAGTTCTACCAATTGGATATTGGAAAGGCTCAGGTATGTCCATAGCCCTTGATTTAATTGGAAATGTACTTGCAATGGGCAATACAGTAACTAGGATTGGTAAAAGAGATAGCTTAGAATCGGGCTTAACTCAGACCTTCATTGCGATTAATCCAAACTTTATTAATAGTGACGAAGATGCTAGAGAAGAGATGATAAATGAAGTCTTAAATGATATAAAGACAAGTATTCCTGTAACAGAAGGACAAACCGTTTATTATCCTGGTGAATCTTCCCTAAATCGAAGAGAAGAAAACAAAAAAGAAGGAATTCCAGTAAATGAATCTATTTGGAATGATATTATAAAGATATTAGAAGAGTTAGAAGCCTAATAATTGCTTGATTAGAATGTAAGGATATTTAGTTTGGAAATTAGTTATGTGTTTAACTAAAGATTAAGGGGCAACACAACAGTGATTTATAAATCATTAGTGTGGTAGCCCTTTTTATGTAAATATTAACGATTAATATTGACCACCATCTGTGTGGATGGTATAATATGAGGTACTAACCATCTATATGGATGGTGTATGGAAGGAGAAATAAGGATGGAGAATGGAACAACAGAAAAGTTAACTGTAAATCTTAATGTAATTGATTTAGGTTATATTGATTTATTGGTAGGTGAAGGGTTTTATTCCAATCGTACTGATTTTATTAAGACTGCAGTTAGAAATCAATTAGCTACACATGCTAGTGATACAAAAACCTTACTGACACAAAAGAATAAAAGCTCGGAATTAAACGTAGGTATTGTAGGCTTAACAAAAGGAACACTAGAAAAAATGAAATCAAATAATAAACTAATAAGATTAGTCGTAATTGGAATGCTTCATATACCTAAGGATGTTAACATTGAACTTTTACAAGAGACAGTGGAGTCACTTAAAGTTTATGGAGTTTGTAAATGTGATAATAAAATAAAAGAATTTTATTCACTTTAATACTATGAAAGAGCTAATACATTTGCTTTTCGAAAGTTACAATTTATATACTTGATTCAGGTGTCAAAAGTTTTATTATAAAATCGAAGAAAGCATCTTTTGAATTTGTGCAAAGTAGCTTTCTATTATCCTATTGATAAAAGACTACCATATTATAACTTGACTTAGCTTATTTAAAATGTTATAGTTACCTCAGATTAAAACGAATATTTAAAGCATGGTTAACCTTAACGGTTATTAAAAGGGAATTAGGTGTAAATCCTAAACAGAGCCGCTGCTGTAATAGATGTGACATTTCATAAATTGTATTCTAATGAATATAGTTAGCCACTGGGAAACTGGGAAGGTTGAAGTGTGTAATACTTTATTGTATCCATCTTAAGTCAGAATATCTGCCATTCTTTGGTACAAAACTTCTCCGGACCTTGGGAAGATACCACTATCTAACTCTGTCTTGCTTCGCAGGGAATGTTTTGTGCTACATTTTTTTAATCACTTAACAGTTTATGTTAATGATTATAAATGTAGCTTTTTTGTTTTAACAAATAAAAGTCATACATAGAAAAGGAGCAAAATTATGAAACAAATTAAAAGTAAGGTTCTAATTATTTTACTTGGAATCGTTATGGCTATGTCTTTAATAGCCTGTGGTCAAAAAAACGCTACTAAGGATAATACAAATAGTAACGTGCCAAACTCAACTGGTAATGAAGAAGTAAATGAGGAGGCTACAGATGACAGCTCAAAAGATACTAGTGATGAATCAGATGCTAAGAGAATCGTTCCAACCAAAGACCGTGTTGGTAATGATATTGTAGTTCCAGAGAAAATAGAGCGTATTATATCTCTAGCACCATCCACATCACAAATTCTTGTTGAACTTGGTTTAGGGGACTTAATTGTTGCAGTAGATAGTCAAACTCCACTATATGCTCAAGTTGATTCTAAGATACCTCAGTTTGATATTATGGCACCTGATATGGAACAAATCTTAGCGCTACAACCTGATATTGTATTTATCACTTCAATGAGTAATTACAGTGGTGAAGATGTTTTTGTTGCACTTCGTAATGCTGGAGTATGTATTGCTGAAATCCCATCAAGTAACTCGATTGAAAGTATACAAGCTGACATTCAGTTTATCTCTGATTGCGTAGATAAAACAAGTGAAGGTAAGGAAATAATCACAAAGATGGATGAAAGCTTAAGTGAAATTAAAGCGATCGGAGCTAGCATAACCGATAAAAAGTCTGTACTTTTTGAAATTGCGGCGGCACCATATATTTATAGTTTTGGTAAAGGTGTATTCTTAAATGAGATGATTGAATTAATCGGAGCTACTAATGTATTAGCTAATGAAGAGAATTGGCTTCCTGTTACAGAAGAAGCTGCAATTTTATTTAATCCAGATGTGATACTTACAAGTGTAAATTACATCGAAGACCCAATTAGTGAAATTCTAAGCAGAACAGGCTTTGAAACGGTAACTGCAGTAATGAATAAAGATGTTTATTATATTGATAATGGAGCATCTAGTTTACCAAATCATAATATTGTTATTGCATTAAAAGAAATGGCAAAAGCAGTATATCCTAACGAATACTCAAGTTTAAAATAAATAAATAATAAAATAAAATTACAGGAATGAATGGCCGATGAAGAATAAAAATAAGTTGTTAATTGTAATCGTAGCATGCATGATATCTTTAATTAGTGCGATATGTATTCGAAGTGTTTCTTTATCACCTTTGGATGTGCTTAAGGTATTTGGATTAAAGTTATTTCACATACCTATTTTAGTTGAAAACTTTAATAATGTTACAATATCAATTTTATGGGATATTCGTATTCCAAGAGCCATTTGTTCCTTTTTTGTTGGAGCAGCACTGGCAGTAAGTGGTAGTGTTATGCAAAGTATTTTAAGAAATCCTCTAGCATCTAGTTACACCTTAGGTGTTTCAAGTGGTGCTTCATTAGGTGCATCACTAATAATAACTGGAATAATTAGTTTGCCTTTTTCTAGTTATTTAGCAATGCCTATTGTAGGTTTTGTATTTGGGCTTGGAACCGTATTACTAGCTGTATATTTAGCAAATCGTTTCGATACAGGTCTTCACAATCCTACCATAATATTAATCGGTATGGTATTAAGTCTTTTTGTTAATGCTTTATTAACTTTAATTAGTGCTTTAAGAAGAGAGAATATTCAGCAATTAGTGTATTGGCAGATGGGTAGTTTTTCTTCTAGAGGTTGGAAACATGCAGGCATCATTGTACCTGTGACTATACTTTTAAGTATAATAATTTTAGCTTATGCAAAGGAAATGGACATCTTAACTTTTGGGGAGGAAACGGCATATGCCATAGGCGTAGATACCAAAAAAGTGAAGTTAAGATTACTAATTTTATCAACTATACTTACAGGAACTGCAGTTAGTTTTACAGGTATTATCGGTTTTGTTGATTTAATTGCACCACATATGGTTAGAAAACTATTTGGTCCTAATCATAAATACCTAATTCCTTGTTCAGCACTTATTGGAGGAGCTTTTATGGCAATTGCGGATACTACAGCAAGAACCATATTATCACCATTAGAATTACCCGTAGGTGCGATTACTGCACTTATTGGTGCTCCATTTTTTGCTTATATCTATTTTCGTAAGAGAGGTACTAAAACATGTTAGAAGTAAGAAATCTATCTGCATCCTATGGAGAAGTTGAGATACTACATAATATTAGTTTTCATGTTCCAACTGGTAAGAACCTAATTATTATTGGACCGAATGGATGTGGAAAAACTACTCTTTTACGAACCATTGCAGGTATCTTACCTTATGAGGGTGAAATCCTTCTAAACAACGAGGTTTTAAAAGGATTATCTGTTAAGGAAAAGGGGAAACGGATCGCCTTAATGAGTCAGTTTTCTTATGTTGATTTTGATTATACCATAGAGCAAACTGTTATGATGGGGCGATATTCTCATCAAAAATCTGGTCTATTTAAACAATTAAAGAACGAAGATAAAGAAATTGTGAAAAATGCTATAGAAATAGCTGGCCTTAAGGGTATGGAACAAAATAGTGTATTAAAACTGTCAGGTGGACAACTACAACGTGTTTTTTATGCTAGAGCCTTAGCTCAATGCCCAACTTTAATTTTACTAGATGAACCTACTAATCATTTAGACCTAAAATATCAAGCTGAGCTTCTTCAATATGTAAAAGAATGGAGTAAAGAGAGTAACCATATGGCTGTAGGTGTACTTCATGATATTAACCAAGCGATTCAATTTGGCGACTATGTAGTAGTCTTAAAAGAGGGTAGAGTGCTAGCAGAAGGTGATGTAAATGAAGTTATAACAAAGGATTTATTAAAAGCCGTTTTTGATATGGATATTAGTCGTTATATGTTAAAACATTTAAGAAAATGGGAGGAGATTAATGGTGGTTTATAAAAGTCCTTATGAAGCCTATCCTTTTTTATCTGACAAAGGTAATGATTATCGTTGCGATTTTGAAATATTAACTGATAAAATATGTAGTAGAACAGGTTTATTATATGCCATGGTAAAAGCTAAGAAATATGATGAAGTTGCTCAGTCACTATTAAAAGTTGGCGAGCTTGTATACCATGTAAATCCTTCTCTTAGAACCTTTTGTTCCATTACGCTAGATGAAGTTTTGTGGCTTAAACATGAAATTGACTGTTTACAAAGTAAAACAAATTCTACAGGATTTGTACTACCACATGGTAGCGAGAGTGCTTGTATTGCACATATTCTTAGAACAGAAGGTAAGGAATTAGTGCGACTCTTGTATCGTTATATGGAAACTGGAAAAGAAGTAAGTACTGATTTAATTGATTTCTGCAATTTGTTATCTGGTTATTATTTCTCCCTTGCACTCTACTTGAATCAGTTAGAGAAAATGGAAGAAATACCATTTGTTAGTCGGAATTATAAATAGCATATAAAGCACGAAATACCATCTGCTCATCGTAAATATAATCTGCTATGATTGGATAAATACAGCTGTTAGCTGATATTATAAATAGCATATAATATTGTTAGAAAGAAACCTTAAATTAAGATTTTATCTTTTTTTAAGGTTTTTATTATTGCATTTTTTTAGGTTTTATATATAATTAACAAGGATATAGTAAACCTGAACTAGATTTTATTCTAAAGAAGGAGAAAAATAATATGAAAATAACAGTAATTGGTCCAGGAAGATGGGGATCGTTTATAGCATGGTATTTAGATAAAATTGGTCATGGTGTTACATTGTATGGTAGAGCTGGCTCAAATAAATTGCTTGAATTTATAGATAATAGAAGTAATGGATTACTTACCCTTGGTGAAAAAGTTGAGGTAACTAGTAATCTTGATGCTGTAGTTCAATCAGAAATTGTTGTTATCTCTATAAATTCCCAAGGCTTAAGTAGATTAATGGAGGAACTAAAATCATATCAGTTAAGGAATAAAATATTTGTTCTTTGCATGAAGGGTATTGAGATTGCAACAGGTAGAAGGTTATCTGAGATTGTTAAAGCTAATATTCATATTTCCTCTAAAGTGGCTGTATGGCTTGGACCTGGACATGTTCAGGAATTTGTAAAAGAAATCCCGAATTGTATGGTTATTGATAGTGAGGATGATACTGTTAAAGATTTATTAATTCAATCATTTTCTAGTGATTTAATTCGTTTTTACTATGGCAGGGATTTAGTCGGAAATGAGATAGGAGCAGCTGCAAAAAATGTGATTGGTGTGGCTGCAGGGATGCTTGATGGATTAAATTTATCTACTTTAAAAGGTGCTTTAATGTCTAGGGGAACTAGAGAAATTGCAAGACTTATTCATGCTATGGGTGGAAATGAATTATCTGCTTATGGTTTATGCCATTTAGGAGATTATGAGGCAACTGTTTTCTCGGAGTTTAGTCATAACAGAAGATTTGGTGAATTATTTATTAAGGGTACTTCCTATCATGATTTAGCAGAGGGATATTATACAGTAAAAGCATTAATGGATTTAGAAGAAAAGTATAAGGTAGAATTGCCAATCTGTAATAGTGTGTACGAAGTTCTGTATCAAAATAAGGATGCTAAAACTACTTTATATGAGTTATTTACTAGAAGCTTAAAAAATGAATTTTAAGTTAAAAATAAACATTACCTAAAACATTTTTCCTATATGATTTTAATTATTTTCTATATAAATTTCTCGTTTTTTATGTTAAAATAATGGATAGAGCATAAATAAAGGAGAAATAAGTTGGATTCATATAAGCAAGCAGTCATCGAGAATTCTCTTAAAGTTCGAAGCCAGCGTGTTAAGCGTATAAAAGCATTTATAATCGGATTTGTATGCTTTATGGCAGTGGTTCCTACAATACTGTGTATCATTTTATTTGTAAAAGTTTATGCTTTACAAAATGAAGTTAATAATTTAAAAAGTGGTTATATTGGTGCCACATTCTATAATGACTATGACACACTAGGTAGTGTAGGGACTATAACAGAGAATAGTAATAGTACACTTGAAGAAATTGATGGGACAATGTATAATAGTAAAGATGTGAATCCGAAAGAAGTGATTCGTGAAGATACTAAGGAACAGATAGAAGAGTCCCCAACCCTTTTTTCTAAGGAGGAGCCAAAAGCAACTGAGGAAGAAGTAGATAGTGAGACTAACGAAAGTATAAGTGCAATTATGGACGAAAGTAGTACCATAGTAGAGTTAGATGATAAAGAGGATAGAAATCAAGTGGATTTGGATGAATCAATTGATGATAAAGTAAGTAATACCACTAATTTATCCTCAAATAAGCAAGTCTACTTAACCTTTGATGATGGCCCAAGTAAGTATACGAGTGATCTATTAGATTTATTAAATGAGTATAATGTAAAAGTAACATTTTTTGTAATTGGAAAAACAGATAAACATTCATTAGAAATGTACAAGAGAATTGTAGACGAAGGGCACGCCTTAGGTATACATTCCTATTCCCATGACTATACTAATATATATAAGTCGTTGGAAAATTTTGATAAAGACTTTACAAAGCTTAGGGACTTATTATATGATACTACTGGGTACTTAACAAATATCTATCGTTTTCCAGGTGGTAGTGCAAATTCAATAGCAAAAGAGAAAATATCTATGTTTATTGAATATCTAAACGAAAAGAATGTAACATACTTTGATTGGAATGTTGTTAATGGTGATGGAACCAGTGAGGCTATTACGAAAAAAGATTCCTATTTAAGTGTAATAAATGGTATAAAAGTACATAAACGTTCGATTGTTTTATTACATGATACAGATTTAAAACAAGCTACTATCGAATCAGTGGAAGATATTCTAAAAACCTTAATTGAACATGGTATAGAAATACTACCACTAGATAATAGCGTAAAACCAATACAACAAATAAAAGCAAATACGTTACAATAAATTTCAACTAAGGAGGATGATTATGGGTTTTTTTAAAGATTTTAAAGATGATTTATCACAAGCAGTAAACGAATTGTTACCTGATGAAATATTAGATGACGAAGAAGTTGTAAATACTCTTGTTGAAGCATCTAGTGACGCGGATTCTGATATTGCAATAACAGAAGAAATGATTGACAATTTAGAGGATAATTTAGATCTTGATATTTTAGACGCGATTCTAAATCAAGAGGAGCAAGATTCGAATACTATGGATGACTCCATGGTAGTAGTAGATAATTTTGCCATAAAAGAATCCAATGATGAAATCCTAGAAGCAAAGGAAGAAAAAAGTATGGATCAAAATGTAGTAGAAGCTAGGAATGAAGAAGACAAAGAGCAAGTTACTATTATTACAAAAGGTACTGTAATTAATGGTAGTATTAACTCTGACTGTTCCCTTTATGTATACGGTACAATAAAAGGTGATGTAGAATGTTTAGGAAAATTAGATATTGTAGGAACTGTAACTGGTAACTGTATGGCATCAGAGGTAACCGTTAATTCAAAGAGACTAGTTGGTTCAATAAACAGTGAAGGTGCTGTAACAATAGGTCATGGAACAGTTGTTATAGGTGATGTTGCTGCATCTAGTGGTATGATAGCTGGAGCGGTAAAAGGCGATATTGATGTAAGTGGTCCAGTAATCTTAGATTCATCAGCAGTTGTAAAAGGAAATATTAAGGCACAATCCATACAAATTAATAATGGTGCGGTCATTGAAGGTTTTTGCTCATTATCCTATGCGTCTGTTAATATTGATAATATATTTGAATAAATGGAGGTCCTTAAAACATGAATAGATATAAAAGAGTCTTATTAAAATTAAGTGGGGAGGCTCTTGCAGGTGATAAGAAAAGTGGCTTTGATGAAGCTACCTGTATTGCTGTTGCAAAGCAAGTCCAAAAATTAGTTGATGACGGTGTAGAAGTAGGTATCGTGATTGGCGGAGGGAATTTTTGGAGAGGTAGAACTAGTGAGACAATTGATAGAACAAAAGCGGATCAAATTGGGATGTTAGCCACTGTAATGAATTGCATTTATGTATCTGAAATATTTAGACATGTTGGAATGAATACAGAAATATTAACACCATTTGAATGTGGAAGTATGACAAAATTATTCTCGAAGGACCGAGCAAGTAAATACTTTAAAAAAGGAATGGTTGTCTTCTTAGCAGGTGGAACAGGTCATCCATACTTCTCTACAGATACTGGAGTTGTACTTCGTGCCATTGAACTTGATGCAGATATTATCCTAATGGCTAAAGCTGTGGATGGTGTTTATGACAGTGACCCTAGAAGTAACAAAGATGCTAAGAAATTTGACGAAATTAGTTTACAAGAAGCACTTGATCGAAAACTTCAAGTGGTAGATTTGTCTGCAACTGTTCTATGTATGGAAAATAAAATGCCAATGTTAGTATTTTTATTAGAAGAAGAAAATAGTATCATTAATGCTGTAAGTGGCATTTTTACAGGAACAAAAGTAATCGTTTAGTGAGAATACGCAACTACAAAAGAAGCGTTAATATAAAATAATATTATTGATGAGAATTGCATCTATGCGATGACTCATGCTGATAACTAGGAGGGAAAATAATGGATTCAAGAATTCAACCATACGAAAGTAAAATGAGTAAAACATTAGATAATCTGAAAGAGGAATTTTCTACAATACGTGCAGGTAGAGCTAATCCACATTTACTAGATAAATTAAGAGTGGATTACTATGGTACTCCTTCACCAATTCAATCTGTTGCGAACATATCTGTACCAGAACCAAGAATCATTCAAATTCAACCATGGGAAAGTAAATTAATTAAAGATATTGAAAAAGCTATCTTAGCTTCTGATTTAGGATTAACTCCTAACAATGATGGTAAGGTGATTCGTCTTGTATTTCCAGAGTTAACAGAAGAAAGAAGAAAAGATTTAGTTAAAGATGTTAAGAAAAAATCAGAAAATGCAAAGGTTGCTGTTCGTAATGTAAGAAGAGATGCCAATGATGCAATAAAGAAATTAAATAAGAGTAATGAAATATCTGAAGATGAAGTTAAAGTATTAGAAGATACAATTCAAAAAGCTACAGATAAATTTATCGTTGAAATTGATAAATTAACAGAAGCAAAATCAAAAGAAATTCTAACAGTATAAGAATATGGAGCAGGACGTGTTTTAAGTATGAAAATACGTCCTGTTTATAATAATGATGGAGGTCTCCATGGGAGATTATATAAATAATGATGGTTTAAAAATTCCATCCCATGTTGCAATTATTCTAGATGGAAATGGAAGATGGGCAAAGAAAAGATTTATGCCAAGAAACTATGGCCATGCACAAGGTAGTAAAACAGTAGAGAAAATTTGTGAGGAAGCCCATCGCATTGGTATTAAATACCTGACAGTATATGCATTTTCAACTGAAAATTGGAATCGTCCAAGTGACGAAGTGGATGCATTAATGAAATTACTACGAAGTTATATGAAGGATTGTTTAAAAACTAGTAGTAAAAATAATATGAGAGTACGTGTATTGGGTGATATTAGTAAGTTACCAGAAGATTTACAAAAAAGCATACTTGAGTTAGAAGAAGCATCAAAAGATAATACAGGACTAAACTTCCAGGTTGCACTTAATTATGGAGGTAGAGATGAGATTCTTCGTGGTGTAAAAGAAATTTTAAGAGATTTAAAAACAGAGAAAATAAATATAAATGAGATAGATGAAACAGTATTTAGTAGTTACCTAGACACAAAAGGTATTCCAGATCCTGATTTACTAATACGAACAAGTGGAGAACAGAGAATATCTAATTTTTTATTATGGCAATTAGCTTATACAGAATTTTATTTTACAGATGTATTATGGCCAGATTTCGATGTAGCTGATTTATTGAAAGCAATTGAGTATTACAATAATAGAAATAGAAGGTTTGGTTTGGTATAACAGGAGGAACAATATGTTTTGGGTTCGATTTCGTAGCTCTATAATATTAATGGCGGTGGCAATAACTACCATAGTACTTGGTGGAAATGTTTTATTTGCTACTATTTTAGCAATATCTTTAATCGGATTAATGGAATTATATCGTTCTATTAATATGCACAAAACCTTGCTAGGATATGTAGGCTATATAGCCTGTATTGTTTTAGATTTACTAATATTATTTAAATATGAGAATTTAAATGTTCTTTTATTTAATACTTTTTTAATTTTACTTATGTTAATTTATGTTTTTGCATATCCTAAATATAAAATCGAACATATTGCTATTATATTTTTTGGTCTATTTTACGTAGCTGTTATGCTAAGTTTTATATACAAAGTTAGAATGTTACATGATGGTTCCCTATTAGTATGGTTAATTTTTATAGGAGCATGGGGATCGGACACATGCGCTTATTGTGTAGGTATGCTATTTGGAAAGCACAAGTTCTTACCAAAACTAAGTCCAAAGAAATCCTTAGAAGGTTGTATTGGTGGTGTCGTTGGTGCAGCACTCATAGGATTTTTATATGCAACGATTTTTAAAGATAGCATCATCGGTGTTAAGCACCCACAGATGGCATATGCAATTATATGTGGTGCATCTAGTGTAATATCTCAATTAGGTGACCTAGCAGCATCTGCAATTAAGAGAAATCATGATTTAAAAGATTTTGGAAAGCTAATACCAGGGCATGGAGGAATATTAGATCGATTTGATAGTATTATCTTTGTTGCACCTATTGTTTATGCACTATCTGAAATATTATAAAAATAAAACACAAAGATAATGTTTGGAGGTTCAAATGAAATATATTTCTATTCTTGGTTCTACAGGTTCTATTGGTACACAAACCTTAGAAGTAGTTAGAAATAATAAAGATATAAAAGTTACAGCTCTAACGGCTGGTAACAATATAGATTTATTGGAGCAGCAAATACGAGAGTTTAAGCCTTCAATGGTTAGTGTCATTGATGATGAAAAAGCAAAAGACTTACGACTTAAAATAGCTGACTTAAATGTAGCAGTATATAGTGGTGTTGATGGTATAATTACTTGCGCGACTGAGCAAAAATCAACCTTAGTTGTTACAGCAATTGTAGGTATGATAGGGATTAGGCCAACCATTGAGGCAATAAAAGCTGGCAAGGACATTGCCCTTGCTAATAAGGAAACTTTAGTAACAGCTGGTCATATCATTATGCCTTTAATAAAAGAATATGGTGTGAAATTATTGCCAGTAGACAGTGAGCATTCTGCAATATTTCAATGCTTAAATGGTGAAGGAAAAAATGAAGTTAGTAGGATTATTTTAACTGCATCAGGGGGTCCTTTTCGAGGAAAAAAACGTTCTGATTTAGAGCATATTCAATTAGAAGATGCCTTACGTCACCCAAACTGGACGATGGGGAGAAAGATAACAATTGATTCTTCAACCTTAGTAAATAAAGGTTTAGAAGTGATGGAAGCGAAATGGCTGTTTGATGTTCCCCTTGATAAAATTCAAGTTGTTATTCAACCTCAAAGCGTAATTCATTCTGCAGTTGAATTTTTAGATGGCGGAATAATGGCTCAGCTTGGTACTCCAGATATGAAATTACCTATACAATATGCAATTTACTATCCAGAAAGAAGACCGCTAAAAGGTGATAGATTAGATTTCTTTAAACTAGCAAGTATCACATTTAGCGAACCGGATGTTGAAACGTTTAAAGGTTTAAGATTAGCTTATGAGGTTGCAAAAGAAGGCGGTAGTTTACCAACTGTTTACAATGCTGCCAATGAATTAGCAGTTGCAAAATTCTTAAGACGTGAGATAAAATATTTAGATATTGTAGATTTGATTGAAGAAGCCATCAATCATCATAAAAAAATACAAAATCCTGATGTTAATGAAATTCTTAATATTGAAAATGAAACATATGATTTTATAAATGGTATTACAGGCTTGGAAAGGGAGATAGAATGAATATAATTATAGCAATTTTAATATTTAGTATCATTATTGTTATTCACGAGTTAGGTCATTTTTTACTAGCTGTGAAAAATGGTATATTTGTTACTGAATTTTCTATAGGTATGGGGCCTAGAATTGTAACATTAGTTAAGACAGACAAAGGATACCGACCAAGATTTTTCTTAAGTCATCATGAATATGAGCATACACCAGAATGGAAGGATACTACGAAGTACTCTATTAAAATCCTACCACTTGGTGGTTCTTGTATGATGCTTGGTGAAGATGAATTTAGTGAAGATGATAGAGCTTTTAATAAAAAAGGTGTATGGGCTAGAATATCAGTAATATTTGCAGGACCTTTATTTAATTTTATACTAGCATTTATACTAGCAATGTTTATTACAGGTGTTGTCGGATATGACCCAGCAGATATACTTGATGTAACAATTGACTCACCTGCAGATTTAGCAGGTCTTGAAGCAGGAGATACCATAACCCATATTAATGGAAAACGTATTGAAATAGCTCGTGAGTTGGATACTTACTTTTATATGAATCCTTTAAATGGAGAAGATATCAGCTTAACTTATGAACGCGATGGGGTAAGTAAAACAACTACCATTACTCCATTAAAAGTAAAAACCTATTGGTTAGGATTTTACTACATGGGAGATAGTTCAAAGGTTACAGTAACAGAATTATTTGAAAACATGCCTATGATAAACGCTGGAATAAAAGTTGGTGATGTTATTACTGCTGTTAATGGTAAGAAAATAGCTACAGGAAAAGAGTTTAGTCAATATTTTAAAGAAAATCCATTACAAGATAAAGCAGTTCAAATAACTTATGAAAGAGATGGAGTAGAACAGACGATCGAAGTGACTCCTACCTTATATAGTGATGGCTATACCATTGGTACTAAGATAAATTATGCAAGAGAAAAAACAAATGTACTAGGTGTCATTAAATATAGTGCAGTTGAAGTGAAATATTGGATTGTATCTACAATACAAGGTCTTGGACAATTGGTGAGAGGTCGTGTTAGTACAGATGATATTGCAGGTCCAGTCGGTATATTTAATATGATTGGAGAGACCTATCAGGAAAGTAGAAGCGAAGGTACTTTATTTGTATTCATTAATTTAGCCTATATAAGTATTTTATTAAGTGCCAACCTAGGTGTAATGAATTTACTTCCAATACCTGCCCTAGATGGCGGTAGATTGGTGTTTTTATTTATTGAATTACTTAGAGGAAAGCCAATCGACCAAAATAAAGAAGGTTTAGTTCATATGATTGGCCTTGTAGCATTAATGATATTAATGGTATTTGTAATGTTTAATGATATAAGTAGATTGTTCTAATTTTAATGATAGTCACACTTTATCTTATTGATATCGGCTATTTAAATGGAGTGTGAACTACTTTTTAACTAATACAGCCCAAAATTGGCGCCCATTGTAGATATTTTAAGATGTCTGCCAGAATGGCATCCAAATTTGGGCTTATTTTTTTAAGACATCAGATTGGAGTGTAAGATGAGAAAAAATACTAAGGTTATAGAAATAGGTAATAAAAAAATTGGTGGGAATCATCCAATATTAATTCAATCCATGACGAATACGAAAACAGAAGATATAGAGGCTACTGTGAATCAGATATTAGAGCTCGAAAGAGAAGGCTGTGATATTATAAGATGCGCAGTTCCAAACATGGAGGCTTGTAATGCTTTCTCGGAAATAAAAAAGCGTATACATATACCATTAGTGGCTGATATACATTTTGATTATCGTTTAGCAATAAAAGCAATAGAAAATGGTGCAGATAAAATTAGAATCAATCCAGGTAATATCGGTGGTAATGATAAGCTAAAGGCTGTTGTTGATGCTGCAAAGGAGAGAAATATACCAATCCGTGTTGGAGTTAATAGTGGCTCTCTTGAGAAACATCTGATTGAGCAATATGGTGGGGTTACTGCACAAGGAATCGTCGAGAGTGCTCTAGATAAAGTTAAAATTATTGAAGACCTTAATTACAATAATATTGTTATTAGTATAAAATCCTCTGATGTACGAATGAGCATTGAAGCACATAAATTGATTGCTTCTAAGACAAGTTATCCACTTCATGTAGGGATAACGGAATCTGGAACCATATACTCTGGTAATATCAAGTCTGCAATAGGTCTTGGAATTTTATTATATGAGGGGATTGGTGATACCATACGTGTCTCCTTAACGGGTAACCCTGTAGAAGAAATAAAATCTGCTAAACTAATACTTAAAACTTTAGGGCTAAGAAAAGGTGGTGTTTCCTTGGTTTCTTGTCCTACTTGTGGTCGTACTGAAATTAATTTAATTGAACTTGCTAATAAAGTAGAGTCCATGATTCAAGATATCCCACTAGACATAAAGGTAGCAGTTATGGGTTGTGTAGTAAATGGGCCTGGTGAAGCTAGGGAAGCAGATATTGGAATCGCTGGTGGTAGAGGTGAAGGCATCATAATGAAAAAGGGTGTAATTATTAAAAAAGTACCAGAGGATATGTTATTAGAAGAATTACGTAAAGAATTACTTAATATGTGCAAAATAGTAGAAAAGAGGTTATAACATGCTATTTTTTGATGTGTTTGATAAACTAAATAATTTACCTAATGATTTACTTGGTTTATTTAAAGAAGTTAGTGTGAAAAGAGTTGTTTTATCAAAATCGAAACAAGAAATGAAAATATATATAAATAGTAGCAGGTTAATTGGGCGCAAACATATAAAAAAGATGGAATTTTACTTATATAAACAGCTTTTTTCAGGTACAGCCAATCTAGTGTCCTTATGTGAAGAATACCAATTATCTGCTCAGTATAATCCAGAAACACTATATAACTTATATAAAGAAAGTATATTGGATGAGTTTCGGGAGAGAAGTATTTTAGAATATAAGGTATTCGAACTTGCTGACATTCGATTTGAAGATAATAAAATGATATTTTCTTGTGAAGATAATTTTCTTATTAAAAAAATGGCAAGTGGAATAAGTACTCATTTAGAAGAAATATATCAATCTCGCTTTCGTTTTGATGTAAGAGTTGTATTTGAATATTATGAAGCAATCAAAAGTGATGAAGATAGTACGCCTACTTATGAGTTTGTTAAAAATACAAATCCTAATAGTAATTCTTATGATAAAGATGAGTTTATCGCTGTTGATGAACATGCAGCTAGAGCCTTCAAAGAAGAAGAAATCGAGAGAAATCAGGAGCATGAGAAAGAAGCTATCATTGCAAATGAAATAAATCAAAAAGAAGACAAATCCAAAAAGACCTTTGATAAGCCAAAATATAATTACAAAAAAGTGATTAATGACCCAGATATTATCTATGGTAAGGGCTTTGAAGGTGATTTAGTACCAATTTCGGATATTCAAGATGAAATTGGTGAAGTTGTAATTCGAGGTAAAATTATTAATGTTGAGGCTAGAGAGTTAAGAAATGAAAAAACAATCTTTATCTTTACATTAACTGATTTTACAGATTCAATACAAGGTAAAATATTTATTAAAACTGAAGAGTCTGAAGAGTTATCTAGTGTACTGAAAAAGGGTAAGTTTATTAAGCTTAAAGGCATGGCAATAATGGATAAATTTGATAGAGAAATTACCATAGCTTCCATTGTTGGTATTAAGACTATACCGGACTTTACAAGCATAAAAATGGATACTAGCATAGAAAAGCGTGTGGAATTACATGCACATACTATGATGAGTGATATGGATGCGGTTATAGATGTTAAGGATTTAGTAAAACGTGCCTTTGTGTGGGGGCATAAAGCAATTGCGATTACAGACCATGGTGTCGTACAGTCCTTCCCTGAAGCCAATCATGCCTTAAGTAAAAAAGATTTTCCTGAGTCAGAATGGGATAGATTAAAGGAATTTAAGGTTATTTATGGCGTGGAAGCCTATATTGTAGATGACTTAAAGGAAGTAGTTGAAAATAGTAAAGGGCAAAGCTTTGATGACACCTTTGTTGTATTTGATATAGAAACCACAGGATTTGGACCAGTAAAAGATCGAATTATAGAAATTGGAGCTGTAAAGATTAAAAATGGTGTAGAGGTGGATACCTTTAGTTCATTTATAAATCCAGAAATACCAATTCCTTATGAAATCGAAGAACTTACTGGAATTAACGACAATATGGTAATTGATGCACCTACTATTGATGTAGTCCTTCCTACATTCCTTGACTTCTGTAAGGATAGTGTATTAGTTGCTCACAATGCTTCCTTTGACGTAAGCTTTATTAACAAGAAAGCAGAGCTTTTAGACCTTGAAACAGACTTTACTGTAATTGATACGGTTGGTTTAGCACGTATATTATTACCAGAACTTAATCGATATAAATTAAACATCGTTGCGAAAGCTTTAGGAATAACATTAGATAATCATCACCGTGCGGTTGATGATGCGGCTTGTACGGCTCAAATATTCTTAAAGTTTGTTGATATGCTTAAATTAAGTGATGTACAAACAGTTGATGAAATTGATAAGCTTGGCAAAATGTCAGCAGATGCTATTAAGAAAATGCCGACCTATCATGCTGTTATCTTAGCCAAGAATGATATAGGTAGAGTAAATTTATATAAATTAATCTCTCTTTCTCACATTGAATATTATAGTAAGAGACCTAGAATTCCAAAGAGTGTATTCTTAGAGAATAGAGAAGGGCTAATGATCGGAACTGCCTGTGAAGCCGGTGAATTATATCAAGCTATACTAAGAGAACAGTCACCAGAAGAAATATCTAGAATTGTAAGTTTCTATGATTATCTTGAAATTCAGCCAATAGGTAACAATGAATTTATGATACATAGTGACCGAAGTAATATTAGTTCAAAAGAAGAACTCATGAATATAAACCGAAGAATTTGTGATTTAGGTGAAGAGTATAATAAATTAGTTGTTGCTACTTGTGATGTTCACTTTATGGATCCAGAGGATGAGGTTTATCGAAGAATTATTATGGCAGGTAAAGGCTTTAAAGATGCTGATAATCAAGCACCACTTTATTTTAGAACGACGGAAGAGATGCTAGATGAATTTATGTATTTAGGTAAAGAAAAAGCAGTGGAGGTAGTTATTACCAATACCAATAAAGTTGCAGATTCCATCGAAAAAATCTCACCAGTAAGACCGGATAAATGTCCACCTGTCATTGAAGACTCGGATAAGACTCTACGAGAAATTTGCTACAATAAAGCAACTTCCATGTATGGAAAGGATCTTCCAGAACTTGTTTTAAAACGATTAGAACATGAGTTAAACTCCATTATATCAAATGGGTTTGCAGTTATGTACATCATAGCTCAAAAGTTAGTTTGGAAATCCAACGAAGATGGATATTTGGTTGGTTCAAGAGGTTCGGTAGGTTCTTCCTTCGTAGCTACGATGTCTGGTATTACAGAAGTAAACCCTTTACCAGCACATTATTATTGCAGCAATTGTTTTTACTCTGATTTCGATTCAGAGGAAGTTAGAAAGTACTCAGGTAGCTCAGGATGCGATATGCCTGATAAAAATTGTCCGAGCTGTGGTGTGCCACTAAGTAAGGATGGACATGATATACCATTTGAAACCTTCCTTGGTTTTTATGGTGATAAGGAACCGGATATTGACTTAAATTTCTCTGGTGAATATCAAAGTAAAGCTCATGAATATACGGAAGTATTATTCGGAGAAGGACATACCTTCCGTGCTGGAACCATTGGTACCTTAGCAGATAAAACTGCATTTGGATATGTATATAAATATTATGAGGAGCGTGGAATCCATAGAAGAAGGGCAGAAATCGAACGTATAGCCTCAGGCTGTGTAGGTGTAAGACGTACTACAGGTCAACACCCTGGTGGTATTATTGTACTACCTCATGGGGAAAAGATATATTCCTTTACACCAGTGCAACGTCCAGCCAATGATATGACAACAAAAACGATTACTACACATTTTGATTACCACTCTATTGACCATAACCTCTTAAAATTAGATATACTCGGACACGACGATCCGACTATGATTCGTATGTTAGAAGATTTAACAGGTGTAGACGCAAAAACCATCCGACTAGATGAAGAAAAGGTTTTATCCCTATTTGATAACCTAAGCGCTCTAGGTATAAGGCCTGAAGATATTGGAGGATGTGACCTAGGTTGTCTTGGTATCCCTGAATTTGGTACGGACTTTGTTATGCAGATGCTTCGTGATACGAAACCAAAGACATTCTCTGATTTGGTACGTATCTCTGGATTATCCCATGGTACGGACGTTTGGTTAAACAATGCCCAGGTACTTATTGGTGAAGGGAAATGTACACTATCAACAGCTATATGTACAAGAGATGATATTATGACTTATCTAATATATCAAGGAGTTGATAATGGTTTATCCTTTAAAATCATGGAAAGTGTTAGAAAGGGGAAAGGTTTAACTCCTGATATGGAGGAAGCCATGCTACAAGCTGGTGTTCCCGAATGGTATATATGGTCCTGTAAACGTATCAAGTACATGTTCCCAAAAGCCCATGCAGCAGCTTATGTTATGATGGCCTTTCGTATCGCTTATTTTAAAGTGTACTACCCATTGGCTTATTATGCAGCCTATTTTAGTATTCGTGCATCTGCGTTTAACTATGAATTAATGTGCCAAGGTAAAGAAAGGCTTGACCGCTACATTAATGAATATAAAAGAAGATCGAATGAATTAAGTAAAAAAGAGCAGGATGTATTAAAGGATATGAAAATTGTCCAAGAAATGTATGCAAGAGGTATTGAATTTATGCCAATTGATATCTATACAGCCAAAGCACATCATTTTCAAATTGTTGATGGCAAATTAATGCCATCCTTTAGTACCATTGATGGTCTTGGTGATAAGGCAGCAGATGCGGTTGTTGAAGCAGTGTCTGATGGTAAGTTCCTATCAAGAGATGATTTTAAGAGTCGTTGTAAAATCAGCCAGACAGTAGTTGACCTTATGGGAGATTTAAATCTGCTTGGTGATTTACCAATGTCAAATCAAATTTCATTGATGGATTTCTTAAGCTAAGGGTAGAGAGTAGTGGTATGGCTCCTGTCTGTTGACAGGAGCCATATTCAAAGGTATTGTTATACTATTTTATGTTGATGGTTAAATACAAAGTACTTATTGATATGTAGGTCAATAAATAGAATATGTAGTATTTTAAGTTAGGAGAAGATAAATTATGAGTATTGGAATAGGGATTTATACAAAAAACAGCAAAGAAGCTGCATCGTTATATTGTACTGCATTTGGGCTTGAACTCGGATATCATGTATTAAATGAAGACGGTAATTACTTTCATTCAGAATTATTAAAGGATGGTGAGCCTTTTCTTGCTGTTGCTGAAGCAAATGATGCGAACCTTCCCAATGGCATGAACTTGTCCTATGATAATCCTGTTGAGATGGTGTATACTGTTCAGTCAAAAGATGAGTTTTACCGTATTTCTTCAATTTTAAAAGAGGATGGCAAGGTTATTACCGATGTATGTTCATTTCCGTGGAGTCCTTTAGCAACTGTTGTAATGGATAAATATGGTGTGAGATGGTATATTACGTTGCCACAGCATCGTCCAACAGATGAAGAGTGTTTGTTATAATCACTGATGGTATAGTAGGGTGC
>JAFAEB010000350.1 GCA_023424235.1 Bacillota bacterium | reverse complement strand
TGATGAGATCGACTATGCTTTTGATTTATTAAAGGAAATAATCAGTTTTACAAAATTGGATGATAAAAAACGTCTTCAAGAGATTATAGCAGAAATTAAATCAAGGCTTGGAATGTATATTACATCTTCAGGTCATGCAGCAGCGGTAGATCGTGCAATGTCTTATTTTTCAGAATCTGCGAAATTTAATGAAGAAACCAAGGGAATCTCATATTTTAAATTTATTGAAAAATTAGATGATGACTTTGATAATCACGTTGAATATATCATTGAGAAGCTTCAATTATTAATGACTTATATTTTTAGAAAAGAAAATCTTCTCATAAGCTTTACCTCTTGTATGGATGGATTAGAGACATTACACGGAAAGTTATTGCCATTTGTTGAACAGCTCAAAGAAGATGCAGTGCTTGTAGAAGAATCTCATTATGAACTTTCAAAGTTAAATGAAGGCTTTAAAACTTCAAGTCAAGTACAGTATGTTGCAAGGACTGGTAATTTCTTATCCAAAGGATTTAAGTATACTGGTGCTCTAGATGTGTTAAAAGTAATTATGAGTTATGATTATTTATGGAGTAATGTTCGTGTAAAAGGTGGAGCATATGGTGCAATGTGCGGCTTCTCTTACATTAGTGGAAATAGCTATTTTGCTTCTTATCGTGACCCAAATATTGCACAAACCAATGAAATCTATGAAAAATCAGTAGATTTTATTAGAAATTTCCAAGCAGATGAAAGAGAATTAACCAAATATATTATTGGTACTATTAGTGGTATTGATGTTCCAAGAACACCAAGAATGAAGGGAAATGCTTCTATCACTGCTTATATTTCAGGTATTACAAAAGAAGATGTCGAAAAACAAAGAGAAGAAATATTAAATGTTACCGTAGAAGACATTAGACAATTAGCAGATATTGTAGCAGCAGTTTTAGAGGATGGTAATATCTGTGTTATTGGTAATGAGAAAAAGATAGAAGAAAATAAGGACTTATTTAAGGAAGTAAAATCCTTAATGAAATAGTTTTAAAAGTAACAGGATGATGGACATAAGAACTATCTAGGTATTGCCTAAGGTGCAGTATCTAGATAGTAAAGTTTTATGCCGACTTGTTACCAATAAGAAAGAGGTTAAGTTAACGTATGAAAAAAGAGATATATAAATCAGGTTTTGTTACCCTAATTGGTAGACCAAATGTTGGAAAATCTACTTTGATGAATCATTTAATTGGTCAAAAAATAGCTATTACATCGGATAAACCACAGACAACTAGAAATCGTATTCAAACAGTTTATACCAATGAAAATGGTCAAATTATATTCCTTGATACGCCTGGTATTCACAAAGCGAAAAATAAGTTAGGTGAATATATGGTAAGTGTAGCTGAGCGTACTCTTAATGAGGTTGATGTTGTATTATGGCTTGTTGAGCCAACTACCTTTATTGGAGCAGGGGAAAGACATATCATCGAACAATTAAGTAAGGTAAAAACGCCTGTAATTCTAATTATTAATAAGATTGATACGGTTAAAAAAGAGGAAATCGTTAAATTTATAGAAACCTATAAGGACGTGTTAACCTTTGCTGAAATTGTTCCAGTGTCTGCAATGAAAGGTGATAACACAAAAGAATTAATAAATGTTATTATGAAATATCTACCAGAGGGACCACAATATTATGATGAAGATACCATTACGGATCAACCGGAGAGACAAATTGTAGCCGAATTAATTCGTGAAAAGGCACTTCGTCTCTTAGATGATGAAATTCCTCACGGTATTGCAGTAGCCATTGATCGAATGAAAGAAAGAAGCACTGGTGATATCATAGATATTGATGCAACCATATGCTGTGACAGAGAAAGTCATAAAGGGATTATCATTGGTAAGCAAGGTGATAAACTTAAAAAGATTGGAACGAAAGCTAGGATTGAAATTGAAGCGTTACTAGATATGAAGGTTAATTTAAAGCTTTGGGTTAAAGTAAAGAAAGACTGGAGAGACAGTGACTTCCAATTAAAAAACTATGGATATAACAAACGTGATATATAAAAGGTTACGAAAAGTAATCGTACTAGTATCATAAAATATCTAAATTAAAAATTGTCAAGCCCCAATATGTAAAATTAAAATGGTATATTTTTATCAGTTTAAAATTAAGACTCATGGGAAAAATATAGTTATAACTTAAAATTATTATAACTGTAAGGGGGCATTATAATGAAGTACTTAGAATATTGGGAAAAGTTTTTAAAAACAGGTAATGTTTATGACTATCTTAATTACACAGCTTGTAGCTTAGAGACGAGGGAGGGTTATGTAATTAAAGAGAGTAGTAAAGGTGGATTCAGTGATAACAACGACGTTAACAGGGATAGTTTTAACGGCCATGCCGATTGGAGAATATGATAAACGACTTGTTATTTTAACAAAAGAAAGAGGAAAGATAACAGCATTTGCAAAAGGCGCTAGAAAACCAAGTAGTGCCTTTTTGGCATGCAGCCAACCTTTTTCTTTTGGTGATTTTACATTATATGAAGGTAGAACATCATATAATGTAATGTCTGTGGAAGTTTTGAATTATTTTGGTGAACTAAGAAGTGATATGGAAGCATGTTATTATGGTATGTATTTTTTAGAATTTTCTGATTATTTTACAAGAGAAAATGAAGATAGTACAAGGGTTTTAAAGCTTCTATATCAATCATTAAGAGCTCTTACTAAGGGAGCTATAACAAAGAAGTTAATAAGGCGTATTTTTGAACTAAGAATGCTTGAATTAAATGGTTGGGCTCCTCAAGTTTTTGAGTGTGTGAAATGTAATAGTGAAACAGGACTAGATTACTTTCAAACAGAAGCTGGTGGAATTGTGTGTAGTACATGTAGAAAGCAAATGAATCGTGTTATTCCCATTAGTGGAGGAACTATTTATACCCTGCAATACATTCTTACCTCCTCCATAGAAAAATTATATACTTTTACAATAACAAATGAAATCATGAACGAATTGGATAAATGCATTGAGGACTATAGAAAAGCTTACATAGATAAAAAAATGAAATCATTAGATTTACTAGAAAAGCTTTTTTAATATAAATAGCAGTTGAAAATATTCTATTTTAAGGTTACAATTATAAGAAATTGTTTTACAATGATAAAAAATGAAACAAGGCTATAATGAATCATAGTCATAATGAGTTATAATCATAATGAAGCAGATGTTTACGATCTGTATTGATTTATAGAAAGGTATAATAGGAGGGAACTATGAAAAAGATACTATTATCTATTATGATGGTTTGCTTTATTACAATATTATCAGGGTGTGAGAAGAAGAATATTATTCTTGTTGCAGAAGAAATTCATACGGATACAATATTAGTAAAAGCAGATGGGACTGTTCAAGGTGCGACAGTAGAAGAATTTAATAAAAATTATTATAATGTATCAGAATTAGATGGATTTATTACGAAAGAAGTAGAAAAGTATAATAAAAATGCGAATCTAGATGCTATAAGTAAAGATACACTTATTGTTAAAGATGAAAATGCTGTTCTAATATTAAATTATTCTGCTTTAGAACATTATAATAAGTTTAATGAGGTAAGCTCTAGCTTATATTCCACTAGTGAATTCAAGGATAGCAAGACAAAATTACCAGATTCCTATCTAAGTGCAAAGGATGGTTCCTTTGTAACGCCAGAAGTGGCACTGAAAAACGAAGATTATAAAGTACTTGTTATTAAAGCAGATACTGACATTCTTATAAATGGCGAGATAAAATATTATGATAATGCTGTATTAGTTAGTAAATCGAAAGTTCAATCAGCAACAAAAGGTGAAAGTATTATAATATTTAAACCCTATAAATAGCTTATACAAAAGATAATATGTAAAGTCGCGGATTTAGAGTCCGCTTTGATTATAATGATAAGGAATGGAGATTATTATGGAAAAGACAATGGAAAAAATAGTTGCCCTAGCTAAGGCAAGAGGATTCGTTTATCCAGGTTCAGAAATATATGGAGGTCTTGCTAATACTTGGGATTATGGTAATTTAGGTGTTGAGTTAAAAAACAATGTAAAAAAGGCTTGGTGGCAAAAATTTATACAACAAAATCCATATAACGTTGGTGTAGATTGTGCCATCCTTATGAATCCACAGACATGGGTAGCATCTGGTCATTTAGGAAGTTTTGCTGATCCTTTAATGGACTGTAAAGAATGTAACGAAAGATTTCGTGCAGATAAATTAATTGAAGATTATGCACAAGGGAACAATATCGCTATAGAAGGTGCTGTAGATGCATGGTCAAATGATGAAATGGCAGCTTATATTAAGGAACATAACATTTCATGCCCTACTTGTGGAAAACATAATTTTACTGATATTAGACAATTTAACTTAATGTTTAAAACCTTCCAAGGTGTAACAGAAGATGCGAAGAACATAGTTTATTTAAGACCAGAAACAGCACAAGGTATCTTTGTTAACTTTAAGAATGTACAAAGAACATCAAGAAAGAAAATACCATTTGGTATTGGTCAAATCGGTAAGTCCTTCCGTAATGAAATTACTCCAGGTAATTTTACATTTAGAACAAGAGAATTTGAACAAATGGAATTAGAGTTCTTCTGTGAACCGGATACCGATCTTGAATGGTTTGCATACTGGAAGCAATTCTGTATTGATTGGTTAAAAGCACTTGGTATGAAAGAAGAAGAAATGCGAGTTCGCGATCATGATGCAGAAGAATTATCCTTCTATAGCAAGGCAACTACAGATATCGAATACCTCTTCCCATTTGGTTGGGGTGAATTATGGGGTATTGCAGATAGAACGGATTATGACTTAACGCAACATCAAAATGTATCCAAAGAAGATATGTCTTACTTTGATGATGAAAAGAAAATTAAATATGTTCCATATGTAGTAGAACCATCCCTAGGTGCAGATAGAGTAACCTTAGCATTCCTTTGTGGCGCTTATGATGAAGAAGATTTAGGAGAAGGAGATGTACGTACTGTACTTCGTTTCCATCCAGCTCTAGCACCAGTTAAAATTGGTGTACTTCCATTATCTAAGAAATTGTCAGAAGGAGCTGAAAAAGTATTTATGGAATTAAGTAAATACTATAACTGTGAATTTGATGATAGAGGTAATATCGGTAAACGTTATAGAAGACAAGATGAAATTGGTACTCCATTCTGTATTACCTATGATTTTGAGTCAGAAACCGATGAATCTGTAACAGTTCGTGATAGAGATACCATGGAACAAGTAAGAGTTAAGATTGCTGATTTAAAGAATTACTTTGATGGAAAATTTGATTTCTAAGAAATATAATAAATAATATAATATTAATTTTAACCTATTAATTAACATTAATAAAAATACATTATCAAATAAAGAAATTACCCCTTTTGTTAGACAAAATCTAATAAGAGGGGGTTTTTTATGTTAAGAAATTATATTACAGACATTGGTAATTGTTATAAACTGTAAATAAGTATTGTTCTATAAAGACTAGAGCAGATGTTATCTTTAAATTAAAAGATGGTAACTTAGATTATCGTAAGAGTAGATTTTCCATAATATAGCTTGTTTACTGCTTATGTTAGGTGCATTTTACCTATGTGCTCAAATATAAATATCACTAAATATAAAAGAATTATTGATAATTTTTAGTCAATTTCAATGAAAGAAGGATTTTCCAGTAGTAATTTCCTTATAATTGTAAATATGGTTTTTGTAAGCATTTACATTTATAAATACATATTTTACTGCATTATTTTCAATATAAACATAGTTTTAGTGTTAAAAATATCATATAAATATGTAAGTGATTACACGAAAAATTGTAACAAATATAGAATAAAAAATTACCAATTAAATTAGAGTAGTAAGTTGTGTTAAAAAAGATATTTGCCAAATATAAAAAATATGTTATAATTGTACATGGTGACGATAGGTCAATATAATGAAATTTTAGGAGGATTTACTAAAATGAAAAAATGGGTATATTTATTTAGAGAGGGCAAAGCAGATATGAAGAATCTGCTAGGTGGTAAAGGTGCTAACTTAGCCGAAATGACTAACTTAGGTCTTCCAATTCCTCAAGGTTTTATCGTAACAACAGAAGCTTGTACTGATTATTACAATAGTGGTAGAAAAATTTCTGATGAAGTTAGAACTCAGATTTTTGAAGCTTTAGCTAAATTAGAAGAAGAGCAAGGCAAAAAATTTGGAGATTTAGAAAATCCATTATTAGTATCTGTACGTTCTGGTTCTAGAGCATCTATGCCAGGTATGATGGATACAATTCTTAACTTAGGTTTAACAGACGCTGCAGTTGAAGGATTTGCACAAAAAACAGGAAATCCAAGATTCGCATATGACTCATATAGAAGATTTATTCAAATGTTCTCTGACGTAGTTATGGAAGTTAGTAAGTCCAAATTCGAGAGAGTATTAGATGAAATCAAAGAAGCAAAAGGTATTCATTATGATAATGACCTTTCAGCAGATGATTTAAAAGAAGTTATCGAAGCATTTAAAGCTTTATATAGATCCGAAAAAGGAACAGAATTCCCTCAAGAACCAAAGGAACAATTAATTGAAGCTGTTACAGCTGTTTTCCGTTCTTGGGACAATCCTCGTGCTATCTACTATAGAAGAATGAATGATATTCCAAGTGATTGGGGTACTGCAGTTAACATTCAAGCTATGGTATTTGGTAACATGGGTGATACATCAGGTACTGGTGTTGCATTTACTCGTAACCCATCTACTGGTGAAAATTTAATCTATGGTGAATACTTAATCAATGCTCAAGGTGAAGACGTTGTTGCTGGTATTAGAACTCCACTTCCAATAGCTAGACTTGAAGAAGATATGCCAGAAGTTTATGAAGAATTCATGAGAATTGCTACTCTTTTAGAGAGACACTATAAAGATATGCAAGATATGGAATTCACAATTGAAGATAAAAAATTATATTTCTTACAAACTCGTAATGGTAAAAGAACAGCTCCAGCTGCTCTTCAAATCGCTTGCGATTTAGTAGATGAAGGAATGATTACGAAGGAAGAAGCTATTCAAAGAATTGATGCGAAATCCTTAGATCAATTATTACACCCAGGCTTTGATGTAAAAGCTCTTAAAGCAGCTACTCCAGTTGGTAAAGCTCTTCCAGCTTCTCCAGGTGCTGCAGCAGGTAAAGTATACTTTACAGCTGAAGATGCAAAGAAACATCACGATATGGGCGAAAGAGTAGTCTTAGTTCGTCTTGAAACTTCTCCAGAAGATATCGAAGGTATGCATGCAGCTGAAGGTATCTTAACAGTACGTGGCGGTATGACATCTCACGCAGCTGTAGTAGCTCGTGGTATGGGTACAGCTTGTGTATCTGGTTGTGGCGAAGTAAATATTAATGAAGAAGAAAAATACTTCACAATTGCTGGTCAAACAGTAAAAGAAGGTGACTATATTTCCCTTGATGGTTCTACTGGTAATATCTACATTGGAGATATCCCAACAGTTGATGCAACAATCAGTGGTAACTTTGATAGAATTATGACATGGGCTGATGAAATCAGAACATTAAAAGTAAGAACAAATGCAGATTCACCAGCTGATGCAATTAATGCAATCAAATTTGGTGCAGAAGGTATTGGTCTTTGCCGTACTGAGCATATGTTCTTTGAAGCTGACAGAATTCCTAAGATTAGAAAGATGATTCTTTCTAAGACAAAAGAAGGAAGAGAAGCAGCTCTTAATGAATTAATTCCTTTCCAAAAAGGTGACTTTAAAGGATTATACGAAGTAATGGAAGGAAGACCGGTTACAATCCGTTTCTTAGATCCTCCATTACATGAGTTCATTCCTACTCATGAAGAAGACATCGTTGCTTTAGCAAAAGATATGAATCTTTCTGTTGAAGAAGTAAAAGCTACTTGTGATTCTTTACATGAATTTAACCCTATGATGGGACACAGAGGTTGTCGTCTTGCTGTTACTTATCCTGAAATTGCAGCAATGCAAACAAGAGCAGTAATGGAAGCAGCAATTGAAGTAAAACAAGAAAAAGGATTTGATGTTATTCCTGAAATCATGATCCCACTTGTTGGTGAAAAACGCGAATTAAAATATGTTAAAGATGTTGTTGTTGAAACAGCTGAAAAAGTTATTGCTGAAAAAGGCGTTCAAATCGAATACCATATCGGTACTATGATTGAAATTCCTCGTGCAGCTTTACTTGCTAACGAAATTGCTGAAGAAGCAGACTTCTTCTCCTTCGGTACAAACGACTTAACTCAAATGACATTTGGATTCTCTCGTGATGATGCTGGTAAGTTCTTAGATTCTTACTACACAACTAAGATTTTTGAATCCGATCCGTTTGCTAGACTTGACGTTGATGGTGTTGGTCAACTTGTTAAGATGGCATCTGAAAAAGGTCGTGCTACAAAACCTAACTTAAAACTTGGTATCTGTGGAGAACACGGTGGAGATCCTTCAACAGTTGAATTCTGCCACAAAGTAGGATTAAACTACGTATCTTGTTCACCATTTAGAGTTCCAATTGCTAGACTTGCAGCAGCACAGGCTGTTCTAAACAATAAATAATTATCGCGTTGGCAATGAGCCAAGTCGCATGATAAAAACTCCGAGACATGCTTGCATGATCTCGGAGTTTTTGTGTAATTTATACTTGACTTTTACTTAGGGTCAAGGTGTATTATATATTATAATTCCTGATAAAAATAAATAGTTGATACACGATAACATCATCATGATTGAATACAAGTAGGAGGCTTTGCGCTTGCTATATTTTTGATGCAGGTATTTATTAATATTTTCTTATTATTGAGATAAACGAAATAAAAAAGTATTAATGTAGAAATAAATAAAAATAAATATAAGCTCAATATAAATTAAAATAGGAGGAGATATATATGAAAAATCAAAATATAATTATTGATAAAACAAAATTACTTTTAAACTTACATTGTTATGATGGACTAAAAGCTGCAGCCCAAGAGTGGCTTGCATCAATTGGTACAGAGGATGAAAAGATTGCCAGTGAGAAGTATGTGGCTGTATTAGAGGATTCGGTAGTGGGTATAGATACAGTAATTAACTTGTTTAGTAGCGACGTGGGAATTGAAAAATTTGGTGCTGATATGGCTTCACAGATTGCATCTCATGCAAAAGAGATTAAGGCAAATGGAGCCGAATGGTGTGACTGTCCTGCTTGTACTGCTGCTTTTGAAGTTTTGAAATATAAAAAAGATTTACTAGCATAGTAATTTTTTTAATGTTTAGCTGTAATCTGAGATGCATACACAAAGTAAAGGTATATGTTGAATAAATGGGACGAAGTGTAGCAGGAGAATCTACCAAGGCAGACTCATACTCTTATAGAAGAGTAGAAAACAGCTAAATTTATTTGAACCATGGATTTATACTACATAAAAATGGCATACTAAATATAGGAGATTACAAAGTATTATCTTGGTACATTATATTTTGGTAAGTTTTATGGAGTATAAAGGAGAAATCAGCTATGAAAGAAATCATGTATCAGTGTCCTATCTGTAACAGTAACGATTTAACTTTAAAACATGAAGCAAGTTATATTTATTCCTACAAAATAGATTCTGATAAACCTGGACTAAAAAATTCCGATCTTTTTCTTTCTTACAAGTATGATAAAAGAGAAAACACGGAAAGTCGTGAGTACATTATGTGTAATGAGTGTGGTACACAATACCCTTATAACTTTCTTAATGGTGTACTTTAATAAGTTTAAAACAAAGCAGGACATCCATTTTTTGGATATCTTGCTTTGTTTCTATTTATGCCTTTTTTTGAACAGTAATGTGAAATACTAAGAAGAAGAGCTCGCTGATGCAGCAGCAGATGAAGCAGCGACAGCTGCAGCCATACTTGCTTGCTGAGCCAAAATTATGTTAGTTAAACTTGTAGAGAGGGTGGTCGTTATAATATTACTATTTATTTCGTCCATACATCCATAAGTAATTAGACTTAATGAGAGAAGTAACAATTCTTGACTTGCAATAGACCAGCTACCAAATCCTTTTTGACTTCTTAGATATTGAAATACCTCTTGCACGCTATAAACCAATTCGTCCTTTTTATTTGGTAACAAGGCAAGAATACCTAGTGAAGGTAGAGTATTTTCCTTATCAAGCTTTATATTATTTTGGCGGAATAAATCACGTAAGGAAAGAACGCGGGATTCTAATTCTTTATAATCCTCACCCAGTATTAGAACATGACTTAATGCTTGAACACCATTACCAGTATAAAAGATTGGCTTAAATGTTCTATAAAACTGCTCCATTTGTTCTAGGCTAGAAGGAATATCAATATTAGACATAGCAAGCATTGCGCAATAAATGTAATCGTTTTGATTCGTTAAAAGGTAGTGGTTATTTTTCATACCGTCATAAAAGGCTCTAGCTCTTCTAACTACAGCTAAGTAGTTATCTGATGTTGTATTGGCAGCAATTTGATATGCTGCAATTACAAGATAGTCTGAGGAACGAAATTTGTAATCTTTCATTAAATCATAAACTGCCATTGTATTATTTAAAACATTTTTTTTATCCTCTTTTAGAGATAATAAAGTAGCAATGGTTATCATAGTATTACCACGAAAATAGGAAAATGCACTGGTGTTTTCTTTAATTAAATCATAACTTTCCCTAATCGCATCACAATCAATGACTTTGTTATCAGCAGTGTAGAGTAGTGCAGATAAGCGTTTTAATAATGAATTTTGCCATATGAACTTACCTTTTATTATTTGGTAGTTTTGTGTAAATAAATCTAATCTAGTCTTGGTAGTTTCTTTCATTTGGATTCCTCCTTATATGATATACATGATCTTTAATTGAGATGCAGTTTTTATCCATTTCTTACTAATAGTATACATTATTTCATATTTTAATTATAGTATTAATTAATTAGAAATATTAAAAGTATATTAGAAAAATAAGGTATTTTTACTAATATAAGACTTGAATTCCAGTTATTTTTTCTATAGAATAAATGTAATTCTAAATAATTACAGTTCTAAATAATTACAATTCTAAGCTGGAGGAGTATATGAAACTTAAAGGTATAGCTATGATTTGTCTAATTTTAGTTGTAATTCTTATCTTTCGTTGGGATATGATAAGAGGACCTTCTTATAGGAATAATTTAGAAGGTGATGTCTTGAGTAATAAAGTATCGATATCTGGTCTTATACCACACTATTCAGATATTTATAAAACTGGCTTTTATTTATATACTCCAGAGGAAATAATTAAAAATCCGGAAACTAAGCTTCCTCTTGTTATTCATTTGCATGGTGCGAATGCGAGAGGTAATGGAAAAGAACAACTAATAAGGGTAAAACGTCATGGTTTACGTACTTTAATAAAAAAAGCCGAAGAGTATAATTTTTTTGTATTAGCACCTCAGGCTTGGTCGGATTACCCCGTTAATTTAGAGTATATTATTCAGGATTTATTAAAAGAGTACCAAATTGATGAGAATAAAATTTATCTTACTGGGGTAAGTATGGGGGGAAATGGTACATGGGGTTATAGCTTAACACATTTAGACCAATTAGCTGCCATAGTTCCGATCTGTAGTAACTACTATTTGACGGATGTACAAGCGGAAGTATTTGATAGTTTACCAATTTGGGTATTTCATGGAGCAAACGATCTGGATGCCTCAGTTACGTTTGCCAATAAAAATGTAAACAGAATAAAAAAAATAAATAGAAATATTAAGTATACTGTTTATGAAAGAGAAGGCCATGCCATATGGGATAAAGTTTATGAAACGAATGAACTTTATGAGTGGATGTTAAAGCAAAGCAAGGATTAAGTTATTTATATTAGGATTAGTATTTTAGCTTAGCTAATGTCTGACAAGAACTTTTAAAAGACACCCTATTTCGTAAGAAGTAGAGTGTCTTTTTTTAACGCTGGTCAGTATGATGGAATCTTTATGGCTAACGGGCTTAGTCTATTTTGTGCGCAATCAATCAATCTGATGTTGGTATGATTGAAGACTTACATCAAACTGCAACTATGATTGATGACAGATACAATATTACTGACGATGAAAGGGAGAAGGCAATTAAAGCATATATGAATGAACATGGTGCGCTGCTTCAATTTCCAGCAAAAGAAAAGAAAAAAATCATTATTTTAAGAGAAATTATGAAAAATTTTAAGCAAGGTCAAGATTATCAAGAAAAAGAAGTTAATAGAACCTTAGAGAGAATTTATTATGATTATGCAACGATACGTAGGGCATTAATAGAATATGGTTTTTTTGATCGTTCGGAAGACTGTAGTGTATATAGAGTAAAGATATAATTTATTTATTAACAAATATATAGTATAATTTTATACAAAAAGGAAGGGGTTATTCTATGTATAAAAAAATAACTTGTGTGAAAAGGTTTTGTAGTAAGCTCCATGCAATTCTTTAATAGTATTAATATTAACTGTGTATGGAGCGAATATAGAATATTATAAGAATTGCATTTAATATAAGTAAAAAATAATCTTATTATTAAAGGAGCAATTCAATGAAAGTTGAAATAAAATTAGCAGATAATACAAATGGATATATCATTAAAAATATGTATCCCCTTTATTTACATGATATCGCAGGGATTCATGGTACTCTACCTAATGAGCATGGAATTTTTGAAGAAGAGCCTATAAAAACCCTTTCGGATCAATATGATATACAGCAAGTATGGTTTGAAAAACCAAATGAACTATATCCATACTTAATTATAGCAGATAATGTACCTGCAGGATTTTGTCTAGTGGGAAGTGGAAGATATGTACCAAAGGATGTAGATTTTTATGTATATGAGACATTTATTTTAAGTCCATTTAGAGGGAAAAATATTTCATGCTATGCAATAACTGAAGTATTTAATAAACATTTAGGTAAATGGATGTTATTCACTCACTCCACAAGTAATAATGTACGTGCAAAAGTTTTTTGGCATAAAGTAATTAAAAGCTATACGAATAACAACTATACTACAGAAGAAAAGATGATTGACCAAATGCCTAAATTAGTATTTCGATTTGACAATTAATCACATATTAGATTAGGTAGATTAAGAGCCCTATATTAGCTAAGAAGTTGATATGGGGCTCTTTTCATAATGGATGGATTATTAAAAATAGTATCACTTGATAATGTGTAAATAATTGTTTAAAATAGAGATAAGGATTTCATCATAATAACTTTGAGAGGGTACATATGAAGCGGATTACATTCAACAATTTAAAGATAAGAAATAAACTATTACTAATCTACTTATCATGCGTTATATTACCTATTATTATAACGGATGTTATGATTCTATATTTAGTTAATCATAGTAATCAAGAACGACAATTAAAGGATTTAGCTCATGCTGTGGAACGAGTGGAATATAATCTTAGAGAAACAGTAAAAGGTTGTATTTCATTTACAAACAACTTATATAATGATCGATTATTAAATGATTTTTTAAACCGTGATTACCCAGATAATATTACTTATTATGATGAATATATGGCTATATTAAAGAATAATAGTCTAAGCTATAACTACAATAGTGGTATTTTATATAAAATACAAGTGATTGCAGACAATGATACCATTTTAAGTGGTGGTAATATTGCAAAGCTTAGTATGGTGAAAGATAGTGAGTGGTATCTGGCATTTGTTGAAAGCGGTCAAGATATCTTTGTATATACATATTATGATGAGGAAAAGCGGTTGATCGCTGGTACTGGTACAAGTAGGACTATTAGTATAATTCGTAAAATGGATTATTTTGGACGTGATGGAATTGAAAAGTTGTTAAAAATAGACATTGACTATAATCTTATGTTAAGGGATGTACAGAATGAAAAGATAGAAGCTGATATTTATGTTAGAAATCATGATTATGTACTATTTTCAAACCAATCCAATGAAAATGGTATGAAAGAGTATACAAATAGAAATGTAATTGATAGTTCAGATGCTTCTGTTGTTAAAACAGTTCGAATTAGTAACGAGAGTTGGGAAATCGTTGCTAAGTCAATGGATGCCCCTTTTTGGCCAATCATTTTAGAGAATAACTGGCTATCACTGCTTATTGTATGGAATTTAATATTACCTTCTATACTTATTTATTTTGTTGGAATATCCATAACGAAACGTTTATCTATCGTGGCTACCTCCATGGATAATGTAAAGAAAGAGCAATTTGAAGTAATTGAAGGACTTGAAGGTGAAGACGAAATAGGTAGTTTAATAAGAAGCTATAATTTAATGGTAGTTAAAATAAGAAATTTAATCGAGGTTGTGTTTAAAGGAAAGGAAGAGAAGCAATCTCTAGAATTATCAA
>JAFAEB010000324.1 GCA_023424235.1 Bacillota bacterium | reverse complement strand
CCGTAGTTAAATTCTTTTCTTTTTGACTGTTAAAAAAAGTAAATCCATAAAATTAAAGAAAAATACAATGAGCTGATATAAAAATCAGTAAATTAACTTTGTTATTCACCTACGTGAATAATTCAGGATTAAATAAATCTTTTAATTAATAAAAATCTTGAATTCCTTTAAAATCTTTTATCTTTTGAATCCTTATAATTTTTAAAACCTTATAATCTTTAAAACCTTATAATCTTTAAAACATTATAAACTTTTAAATTCTTATAATCTTTTAATCCTTATAATCTTTTAAATCCTTTAAATCCTTATAATCTTTTAATCTTTAATCTTTAATCTTTAATCTTTAAATCTTTTATATACATATGATACTCCATGTTTCTCTTTATTTACGTTAGAATAATAAAATAAATAATTTATCACATACTAATTAAAAAAAGGTGGTGTTTTTATGGCAGTTGCTCATAAAGGAAGCATATCCATGGGTTTAGTATTAATTCCTATTGGTTTATATCGTACAACAACAGACAATGATATTCATTTTAATCAATTAGATAAAGAAAGTAAGGCACGTATCAAATACAAAAAATATTGTAGTCATTGTAACAAGGAAGTTTCTTCAAGTGATATTATAAAAGGTTATGAATATGAAAAAGATAAATATGTAATTATGACTGATGATGATCTAGAAAAAATTAAAACAAAAAAAGATAAGACCATCCATATCATACAATTTGCAAAAATGAGTGAAATTGACTCCCTCTATTACGAAAAGGACTATTATGGTATACCTGATGCAGGTGCAGAAAAAGCCTTTGAACTATTAAGACAAGCAATGCTTAGTGAAAAAAAGGTTGCAATTGCAAAAACAGTTATGGGAACAAATGAAAAGTTAATTGTCTTATATCCAACTAAAGATGGGATGATTGTAAAGACATTATTCTACTTTGATGAAATAGTAGAGGTTCCAAAAAAAATACCAAAGTTACAATTAGATGCCAATGAGCTTGATATGGCTAAAATGTTAATCAACAATATGACAAAAGAATTTAAAGCAGAGGATTTTAAAGATGAGTATCAAGAGCGCTTAAAAGATGCAATTATGAAAAAAATTCAAGGTAAAGATATTGTCACAGCAGATACGGGAGAGCAAAATAATGTTATTGATTTAATGGAAGCTTTAAAGAAAAGTATTGAAGCGACTAACACAGATAAAAAACCTTCAAAAAATAAATCAAATAAAAAACTTACAGGTACTGCATAATGGATTTGTTTGAAGAAAAAAATATTAAACCAATGTTAATTAAAGAAATGCAGGACCCTTTTAACTCAAAAGATTGGCTTTACGAATTAAAATTAGATGGGATTCGCTGTATTGCTTACCTAAATGAAGAAACAACAGAACTTAGAAATAAGAGAAATTTAAGGCTACTCCCGAAATTTCCTGAGCTTAAAGAAATTCATTTACAAGTAAGAGAAACATGCATATTAGATGGGGAGTTGTGCGTTTTAAATAATGGAGTACCGGATTTTTATGAGGTACAAAGAAGAGCTTTAATGACAGATTCCTTCAAAAGAAGATTGGCATATACAAAATTACCAGCTAATTTTGTTGCATATGATGTAATCTATTATAAAAACAAAGCTGTTATCGACAAACCCCTCATTGAACGTAAACAAATCCTAGACTCCCTTATAATTGAAAATGAAAGTCTCGCAGTTTCAAGATATATTATTGAACATGGTTTGGAACTATACAATCTAGCTGTAGAAAAAGAACTGGAAGGAATTGTTGCAAAACGATTAGAAAGCAAATATTATTTTGGCAAAGAAACCAAAGACTGGATTAAATTTAAACGGATGACAGATGAGGATTTTGTTGTTTGTGGTTTTATAAAGAAGGAGCCAATAAGTTCTGTAATACTAGGACAATACAAGGCTAATAAATTAATATACAAAGGTAGTGTTTCTCTTGGCGTCCGCCATGATTTGATACAACATTATAGTCATCTAATAACAAGTAATTCACCTTTTGATTTAACTCCGATTAACCATGATACCGTAACATGGCTAAAACCTCAACTTGTCTGTGTAGTAGAATACATGCCAAATACAAAAGATGCATTACGACAACCTGTATTTAAGGGTCTAAGAAATGATGTTCTTCCAAAGTCTTGCATTAGTAAAACCTAGGATAATTCAGATCGAAACCTCCTCTTTGTAAGAATTTTAGATGAAGTAAAAAGGCCAGTGTTAACTGACCTTTTTTTATAACCATACACCATAAATTATCTTATTATTTATATGTCACTTTTCGTTCAATTGCTTCTTCTCTTTTGAATTTTGTTTGAAGATCCACAGCCATTCTACTATTACTACTAGTAACAAATGCCTCCATAGCTTCTAAAACATGAAGCGTTTGTTTATAGCTTGCTCTAGCTAGCTTTTGTTCCTTAATTGCTAATGCCATATCTTCTAAACCTAATCCTCTACTGTTATCACTATAATCAAACATTAGTGGCATTTCCTTAAGGGCTCTATCTTCTGGTCGTAGTAGATAAATCGGTCCACCAAAGGTATTTGGATCCGGTACAATTAAGGTTCCTTCTGAACCATATATTTCAAAACGTGCCTGACCAATATTATGTACATCAAAAGTGGTGAACAAGGTTCCTACTGCTCCATTGTCAAATTCCATTATACCAGTAATATAAGTTGGAACTTCCACTTTAATAATTTCGCCATACTTTTGCTTACTTGTAATCGTACGTTCTTCAAAAGAGGTTTTTGCCACACCAGTTACACTTTTAATTCCACCAATGAGATTTGTTAAGGCAGTAAGATAATATGGTCCCATATCCATCATTGGCCCGCCACCATGTTTATAATAAAATTCTGGGTCAGGATGCCAACTCTCATGTCCATGACATATCATAAATGCTGCTGCACCTACTACTTTTCCTATGAAACCATCATCAATTAATTTTCTACAAGTTTGTATACCTGCACCTAAAAAAGTATCTGGAGCTCCACCAAGATAAAGATTATTTTCTTCTGCTAATTGTACCAGTTCCACACCTTGAGCATAGGTTGCAGCAAGCGGTTTTTCAGAATAAACATGTTTGCCGGCTTTAAGTGCCGCTTTTGATACTTCATAATGTTCATAAGGTCTTGTAAGATTTAAAACTAAATCAATTTCGTTATCTAAAAATAACTCTTCCATAGTATCATAAATCTTTGGAATCTTATATTCTTCCACAGCTTTAAGAGCTTTTTCACGAACTAAGTCACAAACTGCAAGAATTTTAACATTATGAAACATATTTGTTAAATTCTTTAAGTAAATTCCACTTATATCACCAATACCAACAATTCCAATTCTAATCATCTTCTTCTCCTTCTAATATTTATTTAAATCGCTTATTTTTATTCTAACTTAGAAATACAAATCCAATAACTTAATACATTTTTGCATTATTAATAAATCGTTCTGTTGTTAGATTATTATCGATTGCATGTTGTTTACCATCTCCTGCCCATACCATACCACGCTCCATTAGGATTTGGGCATTGGGAGATTTATCAAATACATCATCATGATGGCCTAAAGAGGTATAGAACACACGACCATTTCCCCAAAACTTAGTCCATGCTACAGGCATATCCACAGGTTTGTTGGATATATGATAATAATGTACAAGAGGAAATCTAGTAGTTGCTAAAACTTCAATGGATGGATCAATATGTAGATAATAATGTTCGCTACAAACAGTAAAGTCTTCTAAACCTTCTGTGATTGAACTAGAACCATGATTAATATTTACCGTGTAGTCTATACCATCCCCACCAGGATGACTTACCCATTGTCCACCTGTGATGAATTGCCACTCTGTATTTTGTCTAAAAGAATCACACATTCCACCATGACAACCTGCAAGTCCAACACCACTTCCTACTGCTTTTGCAATATTAACAACATATTCATGTTTAATTTCTCCCATCGTCCAACATGGAACAATTAAATCGAATTCCATTAAATCCTCTAGGTTAGCTAAGCAATCTAAATTGTCGTGAATTTGTACATCATAACCGTTCTTTTCTAAAAGTCCCTTAAAACGATTGGATACTAATATGGGTTCATGTCCATCCCAACCACCTTGAAAAATAAGTGCTCTCTTCATAATAAAACCTCCAAATTTATTTTTCTATATATTACAACTTACTCCTCTACCTAATTCATTGGATAGAAATACTTGTTCAATTACTTTCATTACACGTAATACTTGTTCTGGTTTTACAATAAGATCTTCTTCACCGTCTATTACCTTAACAATATTTTGATAATAGTTTGACCAATCTGTCATAACTTCTGGTAATTCTAGTACTTCAGTTGTATGTACTGGTCTAGGTGCCATAGTACGGGTTGGGCCTGCTTCAGTATAAACAATATCATCGGACCATTCCATGATTGAATCTGTGTTAAGTTTTACAACTTTTCCACTACAACTCCAGTCATCAATTACCACCGTACCATCACTACAGCTTACATGCCAACGTGGGTTATTAATAAGACAATTGGTGGACATTTCACAAAGGGCTGATACACCATTTTCAAAACGTAATAAGATTTTAATATTGTCTTCCACTTCGTCAGAATATAAGTTAAATAAATGGGCATCAACAGATACCACCTTAGCATCAATCATATTTAAGAATTGGTCTAGTAAATGAACTCCCCAATCAAGTACCATTCCACCACCATTAATTTTATGACCTCTCCAACCATACATAGCACGTCTTGAGCCTTGCACTCGGCTTTCAATAAAATATGGTGTTCCAATACTTCCATCCTCTAATAACTTTTTGATTATGACAAAGTCCTTATCCCATCTTCTATTATGATGAACCGAGAATACTTTATTAACACTCTTTGCAACATTCATAATTTCTTCTAATTCTGTAACATTCATCGTAACTGGCTTTTCACAAACTACATGCTTGCCAGCCATTAAACATTTTATTGCATATTCTTTGTGTGAATCATTTGGTGTAGCAATGGTCACAAGGGTAATTTCCTCATCATTTAGTAAATCCTCTAAACTCCGATAAGCAACAAGGCCTTTTTCTATCCCTTTCTCTAATGCTTCCTCTCTTATATCATAGACTCCTTTTACATGAATCTTTTGAATACGAGTTGAGACATTTTCTGCATGCCAACCACCCATACCTCCAAAACCTATAATCCCCATTACATGTTTCATAATATTATTTCACTCCTTTATATTTCTTAATTTTATTTGCTAGTAATCTAATTGCATTATAGCATTAATTCTTATATAATACTTGTCATAGAACATTGGATACTGGACAAATATTGCAAAGGAGTGCTTACTCTTATGATTCCATATTATGAAAATGACCAAAGGACCTTTCGACACCTAAATCTATATAATTTTAATTTTCCTCCCCATCTTCATTCCCACATAGAGATCATCTATATAGAAGAGGGGGAACTTTATGTAACCATTGACTCAACTACTAAGTTAATGCAAAAAGGAGATTTTGCAATTGCATTTCCAAATCGTATCCATAGCTATAACACTCCAAAAGACGGAAGCTGCCATATAACCTTGGCAATTTTTCCTGTTGAACAAAGTGGGGATTATATGTCCTATTTATTAAAACAATATCCTTCCCATCCCTTTATAAAAAGGCAAGAGCTTCATAAGGATATACCATATATTGTTAACTCCTTACAGGAATTAACCCCCGAACTTGATCAAGGAATTATAAAAGCATATTTTCAATTAATACTAGCTAGAACCTTAACATTCATGCAGCTAAAACCGAATCGAGATTATCAGCCACCCGATCGTACAGCCAAATTAATAACTTACCTTTCTGAGAATTTTTTAGAATCCATTTCTCTTGATCAACTTGCCGTTCATTTTGGTATTAGTAAATACTCCATCTCACGGATCTTTAGTGATAAGCTACATACTAGCTTCTGTGATTATATTAATACATTACGAATTAACTATGCTGAAAATCTATTAACTAGAACAGATGTTGATATTCTCACAATTAGTTATCAATGTGGATATGATAATCCTAGAACCTTTAATAGAGCTTTTAAATCAATTACAGGTTGTAGCCCAAGAGAATATCGAAAAAAAAATACAAGCATTTATACATGAGTATGTAAATAAAAAAACAAGAGCCATGTCATATTGTAATATTCTACTTGGCTCTTGTTAGAGTTTTATTCATTTACAAAGGTTGTTGTTACAACTTCAGATTCATATATGGTATCAAAGCTATCCATATCTAATATCTGAAAACTTAATTCAATTTCATCAATAGATGTTATATTATTTTCAGTCAAATCATCTTCAAAAAACGTAATCGTGTCATAGGCTACTTTTCCTGCTAGAACATCAGATGAAAATACAGGTTCAATCATAAAACCATTAATTGAAACATCTCTTGCTTGTATGGTTACATTCTTATCTGAGTTATTTTCAATGTATACATAAATGTCGGAACCCCAAAAGCTTTCATCACTGTTTAGTTTTTGTATAACAATTCGATATCCTTTTTGATCAAAGGCAACAAAGCCTTCTTTGTTGAAGTTTTGCTCAACATTCTCTGCTGAGGTAGTAATGTGAATGGTATCTGAATCAAATATAGTATCCCAAGTAGTTGCATCGAATATATGAAACTTAAATTCGATATCTTTTATGGTAGTGATTCCTGCAATATCTAGTTCATTTGTTAAAAAGCTAATACTGTCATTTGCTTTTTTACCTACAGCAACATCAGATGAAAATACCGTGTCAATCATAGCTCCATTCACTGATGACTCAGTGGTTTGAACAGTAATGTCCTTATCTGTATTGTTTTCAATCATAATCTTTAATGCAGGTCCTAATAAATTATCAGTATCAAATGACTTTAAGGTAATTTTGACACCCTTATCATCTAAAAGTACTTCTTCTGTAACTGTAATCTGCTCGTTCTTATTCGTGTTTACATTATTACCAGTACTCTTATCAGCATCTTTATTGCTTTCACCTGCAACATCACCTGTACTATTGGCATTATCAATAACCTTATTATTTGTATCATCTTTTGAACTACCGCAAGCTACCATAAGAGTAAAACTCAATATCATAATTAAAGCTAACATTACCTTCTTTGCAATCTTCATCTTATTCTTCCTCATAATTTTAGTATTTGTATTTAACCAATATATAACATTATGGTTTCCAGAATTGCTTCTTCTATACTAATCTATGAGCTTAAAAATAGTTTATCTTGATTCTTATAATAATGCTTTTTGATATCTAAGCCAATACACCTTCTAATTCATCAATTAATAAAGTAGCAGTTGGATTAAAGTGTGATGAGTTACCATAATTTAATATACTTGATATAAAACATCTGCCTTCTATGGTTTGAACTAGCTTTTCATAATTTGCAGAACACACTATAATTTTTCCATTTAGTAGATTACACTCAAATAACAAACTTAATTTATGATTTCTCTCAAAGTTATCAATTACACGAACCATAGGAAAAACATCCTGTTTGATAGAATCCAGTATCATGGCACGGGAGTTCATTACAATTGACCACCATGGATAGGTTGAATATTCCTCACATATAAATTTTTCAAATACCTTATGTTTATGATCAATAAGTAATCCCATGGTACCAATCGGTGTTTTTTTATTCATAGATTCTGATATAGAGCGAAACATTGGATAGCACCAAAAGTCAGTGCAATATGCCCCTTCAATACTATTGTTATGGCTAATTGAATCGGTAAATAGTACAACATCCATCCCTTCTTCTAGCTTAGAAATGGTCTCATTATCAAATTTATCAGACACATATAATGCTCCAAACTCTAACTCTTTAATAACAGGATAAACCCATAAATCATAACTTTTGTAAATTGTAGAATTTTCGATACAAAGAGACAAACTCATCTTTTTCATAGTTGAAACTTTAGGTAACCTTATACTGATATCCCCTAAGGATGCGTAATTTTCACCTTCTTCTAACTGAAAATTAAAGTTATTTTTTTCAAAAATCTCATCATTCATTAATAATTTCCAAGTAAGAGTAAGGTCATTTAATTCTCTATCCCCATAAAAGCTCAGTTCAACCTTAGCATGAAATATCTCTTCAGAATAATAATTGTATTTCTCAAATCGTGCTAATAATACAGTATCATGACAAAAAGTTTTCCACTCATTCGGGCTAATTAGCCCCTTAGAATCCATAAATGCGTCTAAGATACCCACTAATGCGCTACCTTGTCCTGAAAAGTCCTGTAAATCAAGAAGTTGAAAACCCGCTAAATTTTTGCTACGAAATTGAGCTTCTAATTCTTCTTTATAACATGCAACACTTAGTTTTCCAGAACAATAGAAGAATTTATCTGCCAATTCTTCCATCCCCTTCTCTTTTAACCTCTCATAAAAAACAGTAAAATTCATGGCTTTTAGGGAATTTTGATACTTCTTAATTTCTTTAAAATTAGGATAAATAGCGTACTGCCCAATTTCATGGGATATCACAGGGATTAAGGGAACTAGCTCATAAGAGGCATCTCTAGAACTCTTAACCTTTTTAACTCCGGTTCCATATTGAATTTCAAAACTCTCTTCCTCTCCTACTTCATCATCCATATCTATTATTCTTGGTTTTATTACATCATTATAGTCTTTCATTGTACTAGGCATATCTGTCTGAACATGACCAAGTGGCGCATCACACATGGCATAGGAACCACGAAATAGTCTATCTCTAGAAAATCGAACTCCACAAAAGAAATCCTCTTCGCAAAGGATGTCTGGAACGAATTGAAAATTATTTGAGCCTTGGGTATATAAATGCCTATTATCAAATTTCTTATAAGCTCTTAATATCTCATTTAAAACTTTTTTACTCCCCCATAGTTCATTACCTAAAGACATCATAACAAAGGAAGGGTGGTTACCATATTCAGCTAGAATTCGAAATCCTTCTTCGATTAAATATTCTTGTTCTACAGGATTATGATTATCGTCTCCTTGCTCTGTTACGG
>JAFAEB010000320.1 GCA_023424235.1 Bacillota bacterium | reverse complement strand
ATTTTATACGTATTTAACATATAAGTTAAAAATGTATATTCGGTTGATTGCCAACCCTTTTTATAACCATCAAGAGTAAACTTTTTAGGTATAAATCCAATTGATGAGAAAATTTCGTTATTCGTTGATTTAAAGGAAGCTCCTAACATCCATACCATAGGATAAATCATTAAAATTCCTACTGCAATCAGTATAATATAACGAAAAGTCGTATTTAATATTTTTCGTTGATTTTGATTCATGTTAATTACCTCCCTTCCTCATCTGAATAATATACCCAATATTTTTGACTCATAAAGGATACTACTGTTAATGTCATCGTAATGAGGAATAATAACCAAGATATTGCACTTGCAAATCCCATTTGATATGTCTTAAATGCGTTTTGATATACTAATAGTGATACTAAAGTTGTAGAACCAAGTGGTCCACCTTCTGTAATAATAAATGGTCCATTAAATTCTTGGAATGCTTGAACCAATTGTGTTACTAAGTTGTAGAAAATAACTGGTGAAATTAGTGGTATTGTTACACTAATAAATTGACGCACTTTACCAGCACCATCTATGGAAGCAGCTTCATAAAGGTCAGTTGGAACACTCTTTAATGCCGCAAGAAAAATTACCATTGGCGAACCAAACTGCCATACTCTTAATAAACTTACTACAAATAAAGAATATTTACTATCACCTAACCAGTTTGGACCAGCAATATTAAAGAAAGCTAAAATTTGATTGATTAAACCTGTTTGTTGGAATAAGAACTTCCATAATACTGCTATAGCAACAGATCCACCAAGTATTGAAGGGATATAATACATTGTTCTAAATAAATTTACACCTTTGATTTTGAAATTTAAAATGTAAGCAATAAACAATGCAAAAGCTAATTTTAATGGTACTGTCATAAAAGCATACTCGAAAGTTACTTTAAATGCTTTTGTTATTTTTGCAGTTTCAAATATCCTAGTATAATTATCTAATCCTACAAAATTAATTGCATCTTTGAATAAATCATAATCTGTAAAACTATAATATAAAGATGAACCAAATGGATATAGTTTAAATACTAAGAAACCAATTAACCATGGTAAGATATAAAGAAAACCAAGGTTATTTTTGAGAATATACCCTATCCCTCTCTTTTTTAGAACAGCCTCTGATACTGTTCCAGCTTTTTTCTTGCTCATTAAATTGTTCCTCCATTCATATGCCTTATATTACAAGGCTTTTCTATCATGTTCCATATTAATTAGGGAAGAAATATCTTCTCCATTTAATTTTTTATTTAAAAGCATTTGAGCATATGCCATCATGAAAGCACCAGTACCTTTATGATCATCACATACAATCGGTTCTGATAAATAATACTCTACACTTCCATCACGTGTATCTCCAGGCCCAAGACCTGCAACGGAACACATGTCAGATAATTTTAAAATACCATCTTCAGAGATTAGTTTATTATCTACAAGAGATACTACAATCTCTTCACCTATTTTTTCATACTTCTCTTTTTGTAGAATTCCCATTCTACTACCTTTTAATATCGCATATGCAACCATAGCTGAACCAGAAGTTTCTAGGTAGTTAGCTTCCACATCACTTCTATCAATTATTTGATAGAATAACTTACTATCCTTATCTTGATATTTTAGAATACCAGTGATAGCTTCTTTAAATAATTCTTCTAAAGCTTTATAGTGTTCAAAGATTTCTTCAGACATTTCATCCATTGTATCCACTATCGCCATTAGATACCATCCCATAGCTCTAAGCCAGAAGTTTTTAGAAAGACCAGTTTCTTTATCAGCCCAAGGTTGAATTCTTGCTTCATCATATCCATGATAATATAACATTTTTTCTTCATTATATAAAAACTTTCGTACATTAGCAAATTGACTAATGATATCGTTGTAATTTTCTTTATTGTTAAATTTGGTTTCATATGCCATGTAAAAAGGTTGAGCCATATAAAGTCCATCTAGCCAAATTTGATTTGGATATATGTTCTTGTGCCAGAAATTATTTGATTTTGTTCTTGGATGTGTTTTAATTTGATCCATTACAACATCAATTGCTTTTCTGTATTTTTCTTCATTCGTTTCTTCATATAAAAAGAATAGCACTTTACCAGTATTAATACTATCAATATTATACTGTGCTTTATCAAAGTGATTTATTGTTCCATCTTCATTGATAAAGTTTTTCATGTAGTTTACGATAAATTCTTTATAAAATGGATTGTTCGTTACTTGATATAATTGAATAGAACCAACTAACACACAGCCATCTTCATAATTCCAATCTTTTTTTGCATTATTATAATTTTCCAAATAAGAAGTAACGTATTGTTCAAATCTCATTTTATCACCATGCCTTTCCATTACCCCTTACTTAATTCTAAGCCGTTAGAGTTTAACACTAACGGCTTAGTGGGTATATTATTTTTAAACTATATTTATATTAGTTAGCAGCGTATACTTCATTTACACTATCAATTAAGTACTGAGCTGCTCCAGCTGCATCAATTTGATCATAACTTAAATTTTGGAATACTTCATAATAGTAACCTGTACTATCTTTTAAAGCAGAGTGTTCAAAGTTAGGGTCGATATCATATCCTTTGAATGCCATAACTAAGTTGTTTGCTTCATAAGTTAAACCAGCTAATAAACCTTCAGAAACTAAAGTAGATTCTGCTGCTGTATTAGATACTGTACCTCTTTCTAAACCAAGGATTTTAACACCTTCTGGGTCAGAAGTTAAGAATTCTAATAAAAGAGCTGCTTCTGCTGGATGTTTAGAATTTGCACTAACTGCAAAACCTAAAGAGATTTTAGTGAATCCACTCTTGTTAGGACCTAAATCTGTTGGGAATTGTCCCATAACAAAGTTTTGTCCTTCAGATAAAGCGCTTTGGAATTTAGAAGCACTACTATCCCATTCGTAGATACCAGCATATTTACCATCCATCCACTTAGTATTCTTATCTAGAGATGTTGCACCATCACCAGCGATAGTAGCAAGTGAAGGAATTACGTGTTTGTCTTCTAACATATTAATGAATTCAAGACCTTTAGTTACTTCTTCAGTAGTATAGTTAACTTGTCCATCTACAGCCCATGGTTTACCATAAGTTTGTTGTAAATAGTAAACAAGTACTAACATACGATCCCATTCACCAAGAGCTAGTGGGTAATATTCATCGCCTAATACAGTTTTGAATGTTTCACCAGCATTAATGATATCTTCAAAAGAAGTAGGAATTTCTAAACCAGCTTTTTTAAATGTAGTTTCATTCCAGTAGAATACTCTACCTGTTGTACCAACTGGTAATCCTTGAAGAGAACCATTTATAGACATTAAATCTAATAAGTCTTGTGGATAGTTATCAATAGATACGATGTTGGATAATTTGTTTAAGTCATAGAACTTATCAGCATTAGCTGAAAATTGTGATAACCAGTTCCAGTTAACTTGTAATAAGTCTGCTTCTGTTTTACCTGCTAATTGAGTAGCAATGTTTTCTTGCCATCCAGACCATGCACCATATTCAGGTGTAACTTTGATGTTAGGATATTTAGCCATGAATGCATCAATTGCTTTAAGTGTTGCTTCATGTCTACTATCTCCACCCCACCAAGAAAATCTTAATTCAATTGGGTCAGTTAAGTTTGGTTCTAAAGCTGTAGTATCTGTTCCAGTGTCTGCTCCAGTGTCACCATTATTTGTTGGTGCTTCAGTTGGAGTTGTTGTAGGTGTTTTGTCTGTGCTATCGTTATTGCTTTTACCACATGCACCTAGTGCT
>JAFAEB010000292.1 GCA_023424235.1 Bacillota bacterium | reverse complement strand
GTACAATCCATACCAATTTTATGCCATGGCCATGGAGCATGAATTAGATATAAATCGATATATTCAAGATCCAATGCTTTCAATGATTTCTCAAAGCATTCGTGAGCTATTTCATATCCTTTATGTTCTGCTGGTAATTTAGTTGTAATAAAGAGTTCTTCTCTTGGGATTCCAGAGTCTTTAATTGCTTTTCCAACACTAGTTTCATTCCCATATGCCATTGCAGTATCTATATGTCTATAACCATTTTTTAAGGCTGTTAATACAGAGTTATAGGCCTGTTCTCCATCTGGAATCTGCCAAGTTCCAAGTCCTAACTTAGGTATTGTTACCCCGTTCATAAGTGTATATGTTTCTTGTAAAATCATATAAAACCTCCTTCAAGATTTTGCACATCTAACGTAGTTAGATTTCTGACGTAGTTAGATACTATCTTTATTATAAATCTAAGTATTTACTTTTAGCAAATACTTTATGAAAAATTAGGAAGTAAATTCAGCTTTAAATATGATGCTTAATAAGTGAAAAAGTATAGTAAGAAGGAGATAATTAAGATATAAAGAAAGTAAGAATACGAAAAGTAAGAGGTAAAATATACTAATTAATTAGACAAAGTTAGAAGAACGTTACATTATGTATATTTGATTGTTTTTATAGAAAATTTTAAGATTGAATTTATTAATAAAAGGCAATAAATAATCCTAATGGACCTTTATTGCCTTTTATATTTTTAAGGAGTTTCTACCTATATTAATATGTTCAATAAAGTATTAATCATTTAGCTATTAGAGCTTGTAGATTCTTCTTTTTCGCCAATTGATAATATTAGGTTGAGTAAAATACCAACTACCGCTGCGGAAGCAATTGCAGGGAGTTCAACACCAAACATTGGTATCATGGAGTTAGGGAAACCAAAGCTACCACCTAAACCAATGATTAATATAACAGCGATAACTGCAAGATTTTTGGATTTAAACATATCTACTTTTCTATCTATCATAATCGTAATACCTTGAGCTGCAATAACACCGAATAAGTAGATGGATAAACCACCGATAACAGCTGTTGGGATAGAATAGATTACATTAATCAAAGGTGTAAAGCAAGAGATAACCATTGTAATTAAAGCAGCTGCGATTAAGACATGTACGGAGAAGATTTTTGAAAGTGCCATTGCACTAATATTTTCACCATAGTTAGTTCCAGCTGGTCCACCAATAAATCCAGAAACGATATCACCGATACCATCACCAACTAAGTTAAGACCAAGTTTATCTTCAATATCATATTTCTTATTTGATTTTTTCTTTTTTGCTAAATCATTTACATAAATATCTAATTGATAAATATGAGCAGTTGATTCAGGTATTGTTGCAATAGCGATTGGCATGATAGCAGCTACAGCAGCAAGAGATGGTTTAGGGAAAGTAAAGATTGGTAAGCTAAAGATACCAGCATCTGTAATTGTATTAAAGTTTACAAATGGTATTCCAGTTACGAATCCAATGAGTAAAGCAGTGATATAACCTGTAAAAAGGCCAAAAAGAATAGGCAGCTGACTTAGCTTACCTTTTAAGTATACAGAATATATAATTGTTGAGAAAAGAGTTACTAAAGCAATGATCCAAGCCATATCATTTGCTAAATTAGTTAAATCAGCTGATACTTTTGGGAAAGATGCTGCATTGTTCATAGCATTTGCTGCAAGTGACAAACCGATAATAATAGCGATGCTTCCTGTTACAGTAGGAGGAAGAACTTTATCGATTGTAGCTTTACCACAACGTTTAATTAATAAACCAGCAAAAATGGAAACAAAACCAGACATTACAATACCGAATTGGGCAATTGAGATCTTTTCATTAAGACTATAAGTAGAAAATGCTTCTGCTCCCATAATTGAAGCGATTGCAGCAATGTAAGAAAAACTAGAACCATAATACAAAGGAATTTTTTTCCTAGTAACAAGAATGAAACAAAGAGTTGCTAATCCACTAGCAAAGATAGTTGTAGAAACATGAAAACCGGTGATCAAAGCAACTAATACGGTTGCTGGGAACATAACTACGATTTGCTGTAGAGCAAAGAGTATTAACTCTACTAAGGATGGGCACTCGTCGGGTAAATACCCTATAGGTTGATTATTTTTTGATGACATAACTTTAACCTCCTAGAATTTTTTATATTCTGCCACAAAAAAATCATTTTGTAAAGGGGTTTTTAAAAAAAATTATTGTTAAATTTTACGCATAGAATAGTGTCGGAATATATATAACTTTATTTAAAATTAACAGATTTTATTTGCGTAATAAATGATTTTGCATAACAAATGTATAGAAATAAATAAAGTAAATATAATTTGCCCTACTATGATGCTAACTTTAAGTATTTAATTAACTACTTAGGATATTAACATCGAATTTCAAGATGCTTATTAATTTACTTAGAGTTAATTAAATGGATAACTGACGTAATAATTGTATAAATATTAATAGTAAGCTTCTTAGTATCAACGATATTATTTCTGAATTATTATAAATTATATTATGTATTTTATTTAAAAGCTTCTTGACATAATATATACACAGTGATATAGTGTATATACAAGGTATATACACTATATACAAACTATGCATATGAGGTGATGAGTTGGATATTATAATTAGCAATACCAGTGAGAAACCAATTTATGAACAAATTACTACACAGATAAAAAGTTTAATTATGAATGGTGAATTAAAAGCAGGAGATTCATTGCCTTCGATACGTCTACTAGCTAAGGAATTACGCATTAGTGTTATAACAACGAAGCGTGCCTATGAGGACTTAGAGAGAGATGGCTTTATAACTACTATGGTTGGTAAGGGAAGCTTTGTATCTAACACAAACACAGAAATTATTAAAGAAGAACAACTTAGATTAATCGAAGAACATGTTGCTAAAGCAATTGATTTAGCTAAATCTACTGGAGTTGCTTTAGAGGAATTAATAGGGATTATGGAAGTTATGTATAAGGAGGATTAACCATGGACTACGCATTAGAGCTTCATAATGTAACAAAGGTCTATCCTAATTTTAAATTAGACAATATATCTTTTTCTGTACCCAAGGGATGTATAATGGGCTTTGTCGGTGAGAACGGCGCGGGTAAAACAACGACCTTAAAAGCAATTCTTGATTTAGTGCATATCGATAGTGGGAGTATTGAAATATTTGGGCAAAAGGAAGAAAAAGATATTAAAAGTAGTATTACAAGTGATATTGGTAGTTTAAAAGATTTAATAGGTGTTGTTTTCGATGAAAGTTATTTTCATGATAATTTAAAATTAAAGCAAATATCTAAGATTATGAGCCATATCTATAAAAATTGGGATCATGATAAGTTTATTTCCTACTCAAAAATATTAAATATTCCAGATAATAAATCTGTGAAAGAGTTTTCTAGAGGAATGAAAATGAAGCTATCCATTGCAGTTTCTTTATCACATGGTGCAAAGTTATTAATACTTGACGAGGCAACGAGCGGACTTGATCCCATGGTTCGAGATGAGATATTAGATATCTTTTTAGAATTTATTCAAAATGAAGAACACACGATTTTAATATCTTCTCACATTATAAGTGATTTAGAAAAAATAGCTGATTATATTACATTTATACATGATGGAAAGATTGTATTTAGTGAAAGTAAAGATGAATTAATATACAATTATGGAATCCTTAAATGTAAGAAAGAAGATTATGAAAAAATTAATAAAACCTATGTAATAGGTGTAAGGCGTAGTACAGTAGGGGTGGAAGCATTAGTAAGTAATAAAAAGAAGGTGAAAAGTCTTTATCCTGATCTAGTTGTGGATGGATGTAGTGTTGAAGATATCATATTGTTAAAATCAAGGAGTGAAAAACTATGATAGGACTTTTAGTGAAAGACATTTATAATCTTGGTAAAAATGTTAAACAATTATCAATTAGCTTGGTTTTATTTTTCGTTCTAGCTGTAAACATGAAAAGTGCAAGCTATCTTGTATTTATGATGCTACTTTTATCCTCAATGCTAGTATTAACCTCCCTATCCTATGATGAAATGGCTAAATGGGATAAATATGCCCTAACGATGCCAATCAAGAGGAGTGAGTTAGTAAAAGGAAAGTACATCTTATTTTTACTACTTACCTCAATATCTACAATAATATCAAATGTGGTTGGAATGATTCTAACGACTATATTTGAGCTTGAAAGTGTTAAGGAATTATTATTTACGAGCGTAAGTGCAACTTCTGGTATTATACTATTATATAGTATACTATTCCCTGTGATATTTAAATTAGGGGTAGAAAAGGGAAGAATAATGATTTATGTTATCTTTGCGATACCAGCAATTGTATTAAGTGCAGGTGCACAATTTTTAAAAAAACTTAATATAAATATTACAATACCTACCATAGAGGAACTATTAAAGTATTGGTTTTTCTTGCCTATAATACTAATTGTAGTTGTTTATATATCCTACTTAATCTCAGTGGGAGTATATGAGAAGAAAGAGTTTTAGTGAAATAATATCTATTAAAATATTTCAATAATCTAATAAGCTGTAGCAAAAATGAGTGTTTCATTTTTTGCTACAGCTTATTTTTATGATTCAAATAAATAGCTAGTCATGGAAATTGAACCAAATACACATTTATCATTATAAACACGAACAGTATCTTCATCATAAGTTGAACCTAAGACATAAAGAAGTGGGTTATAGTGGTCGGTGGTTGGTACGGAGAGTTTAGAAATACGACCAAACTCTTGATAATTAATAATTGGCTTATGGTCTTTCTTTAAAATATGCTCTTTTATTAAATTATCAAATTCATATGCCCAATCATAACCGCTATCTAGATGCTCATTAAAATCTAAGATCCGAAGATTGTGTACAATGT
>JAFAEB010000284.1 GCA_023424235.1 Bacillota bacterium | reverse complement strand
ATTTTATAGAATAATTAAGTCTAGCCAAAAAAATCTTTTCTTTACAACATATGGAACAGTTGTATTTATTTCATTTGAATTATTAGCATTAAATTTATTGACTTTCTTAGTAGAATTTCCATCTATCATATTATAATCTTCCGTTATTACTACATTTCTTGAGCCACATTTTTTACATCTCTTAATGTCTTTTGTTTGTTCTAACGGCATATTTCCTATGATTGCTTGTCCTGCTATTCCATAAAGAGCTTTAACTCCATTTTTGCTTTTTTTATCTGTTCTAGCTCAATATTATCATCTGTAAAATGCCAAATCTCACCACACTTATAACATGTTCTCTTATCTATTTCTTATAAAAACCTAATTTTACTAATCTTTCTTTACTCATCCCAGTTATGATATACTTCCTGTACATCATCATCCTCATCAAGTAAGTCAAGGGTTTTGTTCATGGATTTAATATCTGCGTCACTTGTTAAGGCAACCCAAGTTTGTGGAATCATAGTAACATTTGCATCCATCATTGGAATTTTAGCATTTTCAAGTGCTTCACGAACTTCACTAAAACTATCTGGATCGGTTATTACTTCATAACTATCCTCTTCTTCTCTAAAGTCTTCCGCACCAGCATCTAGTGCTATCATCATTAACTCATCTGATTCCATATCGATTTCTTCTTTATCAATGATGATTTGACCTTTTTTATCAAACATAAAGGATACACAACCTGGTGTACCAACATTACCATTACCTTTTGTAAAGGCATTTCTAACATTGGATGCAGTTCTGTTCTTATTATCTGTTAATGCTTCTACAATAATTGCGATACCATTTGGACCATAGCCTTCATAAGTAATATGTTCATAATTAACAGCATTAGCATCCCCTGCTGCTTTTTTAATACTTCTATCTATAGTATCATTTGGCATATTATTTGATTTAGCTTTCGCGATAATATCTTTTAACCTAGTGTTATTATTCGGGTCTGGACCTCCCTCTTTTACCGCTACTGCTATTTCTCTACCTAACTTAGTAAATATTTTACCTTTAGTAGCATCATTTCTTTCTTTTTTATGCTTAATATTGGCAAATTTTGAATGTCCTGACATAATAACTCTCCTTTTTATTCTCTAATGCTTTTCTTATTTAAGTTCATTTAATATGAAATATACACTTTTATATTCTACATAAATTAATAATAAATATTAAAATCTTCCATTTACTTTTCTATAATTTGCGATTATAGAAAAGCCATTGCTTTTTGGTCAAAAATTAGATGTTAAATATTTTTAGTATTAATTAATTTGTTTATCTTTTCCATTACCCCAATGGAATCGTCAGCAGTTTTAATAACGCACATAAGGGTGTCATCTCCTGCGATACATCCCATAATACCTGGTATATGTAACGCATCAAGTGCAGCCGCTACCGCCATAGCCATACCAGATACGGTTTTCACAACAATGATATTTTGAGCCATATCCATGGATACAAAACCATCTTTTAAAACTCGAACAAACTTCTCGCTTAATCCTGATTCAGAATTATTTAAAACGATATATTTTTGCTTCCCGTCATCCACTGCAACTTTCGTTAGCTTTAATTCACGAATGTCCCTAGAGATGGTAGCTTGAGTTACATTATAACCAGCTTTCGTTAAAAGATCTGCAAGTTCTTCTTGGGTTTCAATATCATACTTATTGATTAACTCAATTATTTTACTTTGTCTTCCTACTTTCATTCACAGTCACCACCTTGTCCAATTTTCATTCTTAGTATTTCAAAAAAACATTTTTGATTTATTTTAACTAATTTTGTTTCTTCTTTCGATTTTACTATTTCAATTTCATCATCAGCTTGAAGTAAGATTGCCTGTCTTCCGTCAAAAGTTGCAATCGCTTCTTCTTCTTGAGTCTTTTTCGACTTTCCAATCCTAACCTTCACTCTATCAGTTGAGGATAAAATTATACTTCTTGAATTTAAGGCATGAGCACAGATAGGAGTCACAATCATAAGGCTAGTATCCGGTTTCACTACAGGTCCACCAGATGAAAGATTATATCCTGTTGAGCCAGTTGGTGTAGATATTATTACACCATCCCCTCTATATTGATCGACTAATTCATCATTTACATAAATACTTACACTTATAATCCTAGAGAAGCCACTACGAGTTATTACGATATCATTTAGTGCCACTCCACCGTATCGTATTAAGTTATCCCTCGTAATCGTACCTTCTATCATCATTCGATTTTCAATCTTATATTGATTAGCAAACATACTATCCAGTGCATTATTAATATTTTGCTTTTCGATTTCTGCCAAAAATCCTAATGTACCAAGGTTAATTCCTAATATTGGAATGTTAAGACCATTTAAATCATGAGCTGCTTGAATAATTGTTCCATCACCACCAAGTACAATTGCACAATCACAATCCTTAGGTATATTACTAGTATCTGTGAAGTAATAATTATGTTCAATGGGACTTTGATCTCTTAGAAGAACACATTCTTTATTATGCTTCTTCATATAATCCACTATCTTCATTGTAACTTCTAGATTTTCATCTTTATCCCGATTGGTTATTACACAAAACTTATCCATTCTTCCCTCCATGGAATATTCCATGCACATACTCTGCTTTGAATAAGGCACTTACAGATTACGATAGAAATTTGATTAATTATACACTACTTTCACTACTTTATCATATTTTATATCAATTTACAAGTTTAATGTATTGTGAGCATCATGAACAATTTGTGTTATACTACCCACTAAATCCTTTAGATTATCGTTGTCTACATAATTACCTAAGGTATTTTTATCTAGGGTTTTGTAGTCTAATACTTCTGAATGATTCATTTTCTTAAGATGTAATAAATATTCAATATTCCCTTCTGGACCTTTAATTGGAGAATAATCTAAATTAAGAACACGAAAACCAATGGCAACAGCATATGTGATAACTTGTTCCATTACTTCCATGTGTACTTTTTCGTCACGTACTACACCTTTTTTGCCTACCTTATCTCTGCCTGCTTCAAATTGTGGTTTAATAAGACAAACCACTTGTCCATCTAACTTAAGTAAGTTTCTTACAGGCTCTAAAACTTTAAGTAAAGATATAAATGCAACATCTATAGAGATAAAGTCAATATCATCTTCTATTTGATTAGGTTCAAGATATCTAATGTTGGTCTTCTCCATTGATACAACACGTTCATCTTGTCGTAATTTCCAAGCTAATTGATTTGTACCGACATCAACAGCATAAACTTTCTTTGCTCCATTTTGAAGCATACAGTCTGTAAATCCTCCTGTAGATGAGCCTACATCCATACATATGGTGTCAACTAAATCAATTCCATAATTAGCAATAGCCTTTTCTAGTTTTAAGCCACCTCTACTTACATACTTAAGTGACATCCCTTTTACTTCAATTTGGGATGTCTCTAGAAAAGTACTTCCAGCTTTATCTTCTCTTTGCCCGTCTACAAACACATTACCAGACATAATGATAGCTTTTGCTTTTTCTCTTGATTCTGCTAGATTCCGTTTTACTAATAATATATCTAATCGTTCTTTCATGTTCTGCTCCAAGTATTTCGTTATAGGGATATAATTTTATCATAAATTGAATCTTCATCTAATCCATATTTTAATTTTAAAATTGATACGTCCCCTTGTTCTATAAACATATCTGGAAGTGAAATGTTTACTTGTTTAATCTGGTTATAATTATGTTCCATTAAAAAGCTTGAGATTCTTTCTCCAAAGCCACCTCGCTTAATGTTCTCCTCCATGGTTACCCATAATGTGTGATTCTTAGCCATTGAATGTAGTAATTCTATGTCCATAGGCTCAATAAATCTCACATTAACAAGAGAGACCGCTCTTTCCGCCTTTAATAGCTTCTCATATACGATCACTGCGGTTTCAACCATACTGCCAACTGCAAGTATAAGAATATTGTCATAAGGTTTTAATTTGTGTTTTTGTTTGTAATAAGTTATTGGTTTACTTTCATTTATTTTATATATCACTTCACTTTTACCATAGACAATCGGACTATTAAATTCCTCTAGACCCTCATACGCCCTACCTCTTGGATATCTTATTCCAATAGGTCCATTAAAATCATTCGCAAAGTATAACATATCCACTAGCTCCTGTTTGTTCTTTGGAGCTAGCAAAGTCATATTTGGAATATGAGACAGATAGGATATATCAAACATGCCTTGATGAGTTTCTCCATCATTACCAACTAGACCTGCTCTGTCGATAGCAAAAATAACTGCTTGCTTTGTAATACATACATCATGAAGAATCTGATCATAGGAGCGTTGCAGGAAGGTTGAATAAATTGCAACTACAGGTTTCATTCCAACGGAAGCTAAACCTGCCGCAAAAGTCACAGCGTGCTCTTCTGCTATACCAACATCCACAAATCGATCAGGAAATGCTTTACTAAAACTTGTTAAGCCCGTACCACTAGGCATTGCCGCTGATATTGCAACAATTTTCTCATTCATTTCAGCCAGCTTTAATAAGGTTTCGCCAAATACATCTGTATAGGATGTACCTGATTTTACAGTTTTATTTTCACCTGTTTTCACATCAAAAGTATCTACGCCGTGAAATTTGCTTGGATTTATTTCAGCTGGTTTATAACCTTTACCTTTTTTAGTAATTACATGAACTAAAACCGCTCTATTCACTTTAGAAGCACTACTAAATGCTGTAATTAATTCTTGAATATTATGGCCGTCAATAGGACCAATATAGGTAATTCCCATGTCTTCAAATAGCATACTTGGAATCATAAAATGTTTAATGGAATCTTTTGACCGTTTTAATTTATCCATTAAAGTTTCACCTACTACAGGCATCTTATTTAGTAGTACTTCTAATTGTTTCTTAAAATTATTGTAATTTCTATTGGTACGTATTTTACCTAGATAATTAGCCATACCGCCTACATTTTCAGAGATGGACATATTATTATCATTTAATACAATCATAAGATTTGTATTTAATCTTCCTGCATTATTTAGAGCTTCAAAAGCCATCCCACCAGATAATGCTCCGTCTCCTATAACAGCGGTTACTTTATAGTTATCACCACTTAATTCTCTCGCTTTTACAATCCCCATTGCTGCTGAAATGGAAGTTGAACTATGTCCTGTATCAAAAGCATCATAACAACTTTCTTTTCCCTTTGGAAAACCACTTAGTCCTTCAAATGAACGTAATTTATCAAATTCATTTTTTCTACCAGTTAATATTTTATGAGTATAGGCTTGGTGTCCTACATCCCAGATTAATTTATCTTCTGGTAAATCAAGAAATAAATGAAGGGCCATCGTAAGTTCTACTGCACCTAAATTGGATGCTAGGTGTCCCCCAGTTTTACTAATATTTCGTACTAAGAAGTGTCTTATCTCTTTTGCTAATCCTTTGTATTCGGATGGACTAATCTTTTTAATATCGTTTGCCTCTATAATTTTATTTAAGATTTCTGCCAAGACTTCACCTTCATTTCCATACACGTGCTACTTATCACGTTTTATAAGATTTATAATTAATTCTGTTAAGAATTCTTTTTCACCGTCAATTTGATTTAATATGGATAGAGCTCTATTCGATAACTCTTCTACCTCCATAATGGATTTATCCATTCCACATAGTGAGACATAGGTTACCTTTTCGTTTCTTTCATCACTGTGAACTGGTTTCCCTAATACATCCTTTGATGATGTTACATCTAAAATATCATCACGAATCTGGAATGCTAACCCAATATCATTAGCCAATTGCTCTATTTTCTCTACTTCTTCAAAAGAAGCTCCTGCTAAGGTTGCTCCAATCATCATAGATGCTTCGATTAAAGCTGATGTTTTTAAACGATACATAGTTACTAATCGTTTTAATCTATCTTCATCTTCTACATTCACATCTTTATCCATAGTATCATTCATATCGATTACTTGGCCACCGATCATACCAAATATACCAGCTTTTTTAGACAGTATTTCATAGGCTTTCGCTACTGCTCTTATCTGCTCTATGGATGCAGTTGATAATGCTTTACTACTAATTTCAAAGGCATAATTCAATAAGGCATCCCCTGTTAGGATTGCCATTGCTTCACCATATACAATATGAGTTGTTTTTCTACCTCTTCTGTAATCATCATTATCCATTGCTGGTAAATCATCATGAACTAAGGAATAGGTATGTATCATCTCAATCGCCACTAAAAATGGTTCAATTAATTTTTTGTCCTTACCGGCAAACAATTCATAGGTTAATAAAGCAAGCATTGGCCTAATACGTTTACCACCTGCTAACATATTATATTCCATTGCTTCATAAATTGCTTTTTGATAACCATTATCTCTAGGTAAATTCTTTTTAATAACTTCCTCAATATATTTAATATTTTTTTCTAATTCTTTATTAAAGTTCACTATTTTGCTCATTTTGTTCTCCTAGGATAATTAACTGTTTCTCTACCTTATCAATGGAATCATTGCAATACTTTAATAATTTCATACCTTCTTGATATAAATGGAAAGAATTTTCAAGACTTGTATCTTCTTTTTCTAATTTTTTTATAATCTCATTTATTTCTTCAAAGGATTGTTCAAGTGATTTATTATCTTTTTCCATTACCCTCTCTCCTTTTCTATTATATCAACAACGTTAGCAATCACGTCACCATCTGTTACACTAATCATTATTTCTTCCCCTAGAGTTACCTTTTGAACCTTATTGACTACTTCATTTTTACTGTTTACTACCAAGGAATAACCTTTATTTAGTTTTTTTAATGGAGACAATCCTTCCAACTTTTCAATGTAAAGTTCTAATGTATGACGTCGCCTTCTAATTTTTTGATCCATTAGGTTTTCTAACTTAGATTCTATATCTATTAATTGATTACGTTTTTGGCGTAATTGATAAATAGGGTTTACATATTGAAGTTGCATAGAGGCTTGTTTTAACCTTTGCTTTTGCCTAATTAAAGTTTGATTCATAGATTTATTTAAAGCTAGGTTATAATCTCTTAACTGATTCAATATATAGTTTATATCATAGACTGCTAATTCTGCAGCCGCAGATGGAGTTGGTGCTCTAAGGTCTGATACAAAATCACTAATCGTAACATCTGTTTCATGTCCAACTGCACTTATAATTGGTATTTTACAAGAAAAAATCGCTCTTGCAACAATCTCTTCATTAAAAGCCCAAAGGTCTTCAATAGAGCCTCCACCACGGCCTACAATAATGGTATCTACACCATACTCTTCTAGTGCTATAATACCTTTTACTATAGTTTGAGCTGCCCCTTCCCCTTGTACTTTCGCAGGATAAAGTATTAGTTCTACATAAGGATTTCTTCTCTTTGCAATATTAATGATATCTTGAATGGCTGCACCAGTCTTTGCTGTTACAATACCAATTTTTTTACTATAAGTTGGGATTGGTTTTTTATACTCATTGAGAAAAAGGCCTTCTTTTTCAAGGCTATTTTTAAGCTGTTCATATTTTTGATATAAGATTCCAGAACCATCAAGAATAATTTCCTTCGCATATAATTGATACTTTCCATCTCTTTCATATACACTTACAGCTCCTAAAGCAATTACACTTTGACCCTCTTCTAATTTAAAATTAAGGCCATTTCTTTGGCCTTGAAACATAACACAGGCCATTTGCCCTTTATCATCTTTTAGGGTAAAATAGATATGACCTGATGTGTGATATTTACAATTTGAAACTTCACCCTTAATATATATATTATTAAGGGCGTAGTCTTTTATAAACATGTTTTTTATATATAAATTAACTTGAGTTACTGAATATACATGATTCATGTCTACACCAAACATTCGCTTTCGCTTATGCTCCCTATTATTTTTTATAAAAGGGACCTTTCTAAATAGATTTTTGACTTACGCTATTAAAACTAGCTACGCTATTAAAACTAGCTACGCTAGTTTGGCAAGTACTCCGTTTACGAAAGAACCAGAGGAATCACCACCAAATATTTTAGCAATTTCAACTGCTTCATTGATAGCAACCTTAGTCGGGATATCATCATCGTATTTAATTTCATAGATCGCTAGACGCATAATTGTTAAATCCACTTTTCCCATACGATTTAATTTCCAACCACTTGAAGCACCTTCTAATATTACATCAATTTCATCAATTTTTTCAACAATTTTTGTAAATCTTTCTTTTAAATATGCTATTTCTTCTTCTTTCGGTTCTTCTAATGATTCAAAATAAAAGTCAATTTGCTCGTTTAGCTCTGCTTCCATATGAAAATCTTTACGAAATAGCATTCGAAATAAATGCTCTCTAATTTCTCTTCTACTCATGTTTTCCTCCAGTTATGCTCTCATACTAAAGAGCCTGTCCCATCTCAGATACTACTACATTTAAAACAGGCTTGATACATTATATCAAACCTGTTTTTATGTTAGTATTAGTTAGTGAGGTTCGGGACAGGCTCATAGGTTAATTCTCTTAATTATTAGTTCTTTCTATGTTAACACCTGATATACGTATATTAACTTCTAATACAGTTAAACCAGTCATATTCTCAATGGCTGTTTTAACCTTTTCTTGAACCTGTTTTGATGTTTTTGGAATACTATATCCATACTCAAGGGTTAAGGATAAATCTACTGATACTGTATCTTCGATTACTTGAATTTTAACACCTTTCGATAAGTTCTTCATACCAAGTTTACTAACAAGCTCTTTTGTGATGTTACTAGACATAAAAGCAACGCCTTCAACTTCAGTAGCGGCAAGACCAGCTATGGTAGCTACAACTTCATCAGCTATTTGAACTTCTCCTACTTTACTATCTGCATTTATCTGATAAGTATTTCTATTATCTTGTTCTTTAACCACTGTTTATACCTCCTAAGATCTACACAATATTTTCCCTTGTGTCCCAAATAAACTATACAATCATTATAACAGACTTAAAGTCATTTGCAACCATTTTATGCATATTTTTATACCCTTATGTCTCTAAAACCACAGTAATTAAATAAATATACGGGATTTACACATTTAATAGAATATACGAATCTGTATTATTTATACAATATTACGATAAAATGTATAACTTAAAAAGGAACTGTTATAGCATATTACTCATGGTGAGTTAATTACTATAAACAGTTCCAAACATTTTTAATCATTCATTACTACTGGTTGAATGAAAATTTCAGATGAAGTTACACCAGTTTTAATTTTAACAGCGTCTTCAATTTTAGCTACGTCTTGTTCTGAAATAGTTTCAGCATTTACAATAACTACTACATTTTTATCAGAAATTTGAACGATTGTATCTGGGAAACCTTTTGCTTCTAGATAAGTTTCAGTCTCGTCTTCTGTTTCAGCTGCTTTTGTTAAATCAAGTAAACCATTAATTGCATCTACTTTTAACTCTTCACTAATATTAGTATTGTTTATAACTTCTAAGAATCTTTCTTTGTTAAGAGCTCTAGTTTGCTCTCTACTAAGTCTTGAGGATGCAAAAAAGTTAGAGTTAATGGTTGTATTAACAAGGATTGCTTCACCAGGAGTACTAGTTTCTTCACCTTTGTTATCTTCAACTACAACTTCACCTTTATCAGTAACTTCTAGCACTTCTTGTAAATCTTCATCAGATATATCAGCAACTTCGTCTAGTGCGTCTTCATCTTCAGCTGCTACATCAGCAGTTTCATCTGTTCCTTCTGTACTTGCTACTTCATCCTTATTAAGATCAGCATCTTCAATTGTTACTAAATCACTATCCGTAACATCATCATCAGCAGTTTCATTATATGTATCATAGTCAATAGTATCTTGTGTACTTACATCTAACGTTTCGTCATTTTTCTTATCCACAAATTGTAGATATCCAGCAATTACTATCATAATAGCAAGTGCAGTTATAATAATTTGGTTTTTCTTAAATATATTTTTCATATTGCCTCCTTTAATATATTATTTATTCATCTTGATAACTTTAATTTTATGCGCTGGGACATTAAATAATACCTGAACTGCCTCCATTATTTCAGTTTTTATGATAACATTGCCACCACCCTCAGCTATTACTAGAACACCAGCAACTTCTGGTTCAATTTCCTTAACAATATAAGGCATACTCTCACCATTTCCACTATCTACGATTACAGTGCTTTCTTGTTGTTCAATACTACTACTTTGTCTGCTTCCGCCCTCCCCGTCAACTTCATTCATGCTTTCTTGTGTATATGGACTATCTTTAAGTGTAACTAACTCTTTAGAACTCTTTAATGTTATCATAACTTCAACGTTTCCTATGCCTTCTACTTTACTAAGAACCTTTTGCAAACGTGTTTCAAGTTCTAATAAATATTCATCTGTGGAACTCGTATCATTATTAATAGTATTATCCTTTTGCAAATTACCATCACTATCAGCCTGATTCCCCTTAGCGGACTTATCTTGTGAAAGCATATTAGGAAACGATAATACAAGTAAAAAGATACCTACAAGTAGAAGTATGACTAATCTGCTAGGTCCTATTTCCTTTATACTAAGCTTCTTTTTTTCCTTTTCTTTTTCCATACTTTCTCCTTAACGTAATACAGGAAGGACTTATTCCTGTATACTAATATTTATATTATCCGTGTTCATATTATAGAAGTCTGACAACAGTTTTTTTGCATTTATTTCACTTGGAGAGAGAAAATCTTTTGAAAGTATGTCGTCAGACTTATCTTTGTCTCCAATTTTTATCTTATTAATCTGAACTTTCTCCACTTTACTATCTTCTTTGTTATTGATGCTACTGTTTTCCTCGTTACTATTTTTAGTATACCCTGCAATTATATTCATTTCCTTAATTTGACCAAAGCTACTACTATTGCTATCTTCATCAATGGTAAGCTCTATTTCATTATTATACAATTTCTCTTTTAATAGTACATTTTGAATTTGCTCAATTAATGTTTCTTTATATTGCTTTATTATTGTTACTACTTGCCCCTCCTCAGCATTAATTATTTCATTGCTAATATCCTTCGATTCTGCTAATAAAGTGTTAGCATTAAAATAATATAATAAGCTATCATTTAAATTAAGCAATTTAAAAAAGGGAGTAACAACAAGAATTAAAAGGATAATACCAGTAATTAAATCAATATACTTCTTATAGGTACTTTTACCGAGTAAATTAGAGATAATCGTTGTTAATATTAAAAAGAAAATTATATTTTTTACCCAGCTATAAATCTCACTCATACAAATGTCTCCATTCTACCGTTCATAAATCACTTATATTTATTTATGTTCTGAGATATCATTTATTAGTAAGTAGCAACTAACGGGTTGTTGTAGCTGCTACAATCGTAATGGTAAGTAAAAATAATACTGCACCAACGATAACAGTTTGTAATAACATACTAGCAGCCTCTGCTGAAGAACTAACACAATTTAGCATCCGCTTGTCCGAAATTGGTTGAACCACTGCACTACTTATTCTATAAATTAAAGTCGTTATAACTAATTTAAGAATAGGTACAAAGCAGATAACTAATATAATAACCACACCTGCAATTCCGATTGCATTTTTAAGTAAGACCCCAGCTCCAATTACACTTTCTGTTATACTTCCTAGTACATCTCCTACACCAGGAATCGCACCAGCTGCCTTTAGTAAGACTGATTTTTTAACATTATCTGCAACAGGAAGTATTAAACCTTGGATTGCATTAAAACCTACAACTGCTGCTAATAAAGTCTTTAATAACCACTTAATAATCATGGATATCAAATCTCCAAGTTTAGATAGCAAGTCCTCTTTTGATATATTATTTGCCATTGAAATAATCAAATAGATATTGATTAATGGTATTACT
>JAFAEB010000206.1 GCA_023424235.1 Bacillota bacterium | reverse complement strand
ACATAGTTCACTACCAAAATCCTTGATAAACATAGCTAATAATTTAATTTCCTTAAATGTTTCAGAGATTTGACCATATTCTCTAATTGGTGCTCTAAAATCATAATTTAGCTCTGGTAAATCATTTGGGTAACCTGTTTCTTTCGTTTCTTGTAGAGTAGTAAGTTTTCCCTTTGGATTTGTTCCACCATGATACATGTAATAGCCTAAAAGATTTACTCCACTACCTAACTTCACCATGGACATTGCTCCAATATCCTTTGAATGGGCAACTGGCCTTCTATGATGGGTTACTTGAAGACCACCTCCAAGTTCAGCCGTAAGGAATGGGAATTTATCAATATCATAAGTAATACCAGTTCCAAATCCATGATCGGAACCAATATTATGATCGTTTCTTTCATGGGTAAAGATATAGTTTCCACTAGGAGCAATTTCTTTGATTGATTGATCCCATGGTGCTTCACAATAACCACCCATAACTGGTAGCATTCCTCCAGTAACAGCTCCTCCCCATCCAGTAGCTGTATAAATCGGTACAATAAAACCTACTTCTTTTGCAATATTTTGAAGGGTTCTCATATGTTCTTCCCCTTCTTCCCCAGTTAATCCCCCAACATGACCGTATTCATTCTCAATTTGCAAACCAATAATAGGGCCCCCATCACTGTGCAAATATCCTTCTACTTGCTCAAATAATTTTCCATAATATCTTTTTACAACTTCAAAGTATCTAGGATCATTGCTACGAGCTTCGAAGTCTTTTTTTAGTAGCCAATCTGGAAATCCACCATTTCTTGCTTCTGCATGGCTCCATGGTCCTACTCGTAAGATTAAGTATATATCACATTCTTTACATACCTTAACAAATTCTCTTAAATCTCTACTTCCACTAAAATCATATTCACCTTCAATTTCTTCGTGGTGAATCCATATATTATAGGAGGAAACAACTTCTACTCCGCCTGCTTTCATTTTATAAATAGATTCCTTCCAATATTCTTTTGGATATCTAGAATAATGGATTTCACCCATAATTGGAAACCATGGTTTCTTATCTTTCATTAAATATTGTGGATTAAAGCTAAATTCTGTCATCATTCATTAGTCTCCTATTTCTTTATTCTTTTACAGCTGCTCCACCAAGAGAAGTTACCATCGCTTTTTGTGTAATTACAAAAAAGATGATAAATGGTATTGCGATTAACACTGCACCAGCTGCAAAGGTAGTAAATTCATTCTTTTTATCTGTTACAAAGCTAAATAGACCTAAGGCTAATGTTTGTTTATCTGCGGATCGTAGAACCATTTTAGGGAATATAAAATCCATCCAAGGTGCTGTAAAACTTGAAATTCCTAAAAATATAATAATAGGCTTCGCTATTGGCATAATAATGGTTGAAAAAATTCGCAAATGATTTGCACCATCAATTCTTGCAGACTCATCTAAACTCCTAGATATGGTATCTAAGTAACTTTTTACCATCCATGTATTATACGGTATATTTCCAGCTAAGTAAACTAAAACAAGACCCCATAAGGTATCAAGTCCTCCAATACGAAGTAAAATAACATAAATTGCAATCATTCCAACAAAGGAAGGAAAGATTTGTAGAATTAACATGGTTAACATTAATTGCTTTTTTAGTGTAAAACGAAATCTTGAAAATACATATGCACCAAGAGAAGATACAAAAATGGTACATACAGAAGTACTAACAGCAATTAATAAGGTATTTTTAAACCAAGTTAAATATTTGGTATTTGTAAACAGATGTGTAAAATGTTTTGTTGTTACACCATCTTTAAAGGGAAGTATATTCAGTGAAGCAATGGAACTTCCTGGTGAAAAAGCAGCACTAACAACATAAACTAATGGGTATAAAACTGCTAAAGATATTATTGTTAAAATAATAAATATAATTGTAAGATTAACTACTCTTGTTGCTTTTGATCCTTTTTGATTCATTATACTTCACCCTCCTTATATGATTTTGTACGTCTGAAATTAAAGATGGCAAATGGTGCAAGTACAACAAATATCATGATTGCTAATACAGAAGCATAATTATACTTCATCAAGTTTACAGTTAAATTATAAATCCATGTTACTAAAATATCAGTACCACCAGCACTTGTTGTTGTTGTATCTGCTACATTTGGATTACCACCAGTCAAGAAGAAGATAGCACCAAAGTTATTAATGTTATGTGTAAATGACATTATGATAAGTGGCATGGTTTGATATAATACCAAAGGAAGCGTAATTCTTCTAAATATTTGAACCTTATTGGCACCATCAATTCGAGCTGCTTCAAAAACATCGCTTGAAATTGCTGTCATGGTACCCATTACCAGTAACATAAAGTATGGGAATCCAGCCCATAGATTTATAGTCACTGTTGTAAACTTAGCAAACCAAGCATTACTTAGCCATGGAATTGGGTCTGATATGAGTTTTAACTGCATCAAAGTTCGATTAATCGTACCAAAACTACCATTTAATAAATTTTGCCATACAAGCATACTTACTACAGATGGAACTGCATATGGTAAAATGAAGATAGCTCTAAAAAAAGGAGCAATTTTAATTTTACTATCATGTAAAACTACAGCCATAATCATTCCACCAAAATAACAAGTAGCAGTCGCTAAAAATCCCCATGCTAAAGTCCATATTGCAACTCTAGATAAAGCTGAGGTCCAAGTTGCACTACCACCAAATAAGGTGACAAAATTATCAAATCCTACCCAATCCACTGTATTATTTGGTGGTATATTTGCAGGAGAAGAATAGTTGGTAAAGGCTACCGCTGCTGAAAATACTAAAGGTACTACTACAAAAAATAATATTAATCCAACACTAGGTGCTAAACCAAAAATAGGAAAAGCTTTCCCTAATAGTCTATTTAAAGAGTCTTTATTGCTTTTAAGTTGTTTCTCAATACAATATTCACTATAACTTTCTAATGCACTACGAACAGATATCACATAAATGGTAAAAAATATAAACAATACCGCAAATATGATGATACCGTCAATTAACATAAATATGGAGTTATCTCTTTGTTTTACTGGTATATCTGGCTG
>JAFAEB010000193.1 GCA_023424235.1 Bacillota bacterium | reverse complement strand
GTTTTATATCAAACTCATAATTATAACTGGCAAGAACATGAAATTGACCAAAAGATAAGAGAAATATCCGAGAGAGCTGAATGGAATGTACCAGTTTATGTGGGAGAGTTTCAAGGACAAGGAATTTGGGAATATGTTCTAAAGTCTTATAATAAGGCAGGAGTTAGTTGGACCACTTGGACCTATAAAGGAGTGAAAAGTACCTTAGAAGGATGGTTTATTAGCCGTAATATTGATGCTTCACTTGTAAATCCAGAGACAGACAGTTATGAAACAATTCTTAGTAAATGGAGTATGATAGGTACTGATACCAATGGATATGTGACGGATCATGATTTACTAGAGATCTTAAAAAAATGTTGTATAAATGATTAATGGATAATGTTTATACAGGTTTATATTACATATGGTATTAGAATTATGATTATATTTACGAAAGAATGGAGAACATTATGAGAAGCAAGTTACAAGATGGACAGATTGTACTATTTCAAGGTGATAGTATCACTGATTGGGGAAGAGACCGAAGTGATATTACTTCTTTAGGAGAAGGCTACCCTAATATTGTTGCTAGATTATATCAAGTTTTATTTCCTCAGAATAGTGTAACATTTATAAATAAGGGTATTGGTGGAAATAGAGTTAGAGATTTGCTAGGGCGATATAATGATGATTTTTTATCTCTTAAGCCAAACTATATTTCAATCTTAATTGGGGTAAATGATACTTGGAGAAGATATGATAATAATGATCCTACCAGTAGTGAAGAGTTTGAAAGAATATATAGGGAGCTATTAAGTAAAATCAAAGAAGATTTGCCAACCTGTAAACTAATTATGGTAGAGCCTTTTCTGATACATTCCGTTCCAGGAATATCTGATTGGAGAGAGGATTTAGACCCTAAAATTCATATCGTAAGAAAATTGGCAAATGAATATGCCGATTACTACATACCAATGGATGGAATATTTGCCAAGGCAGAAGCGGAAGAATATAAAGGTGACGAATTGGCTCAGGATGGAGTTCATCCAAGTGGGATCGGACATAGAATGATAGCTGAAGAATTTATGAAAATTTTCATAAAGTAATAAAGCAGAACAATTAATAAGACAGAACAATTAAAAGGCACATATTGTAATCGTAAATGATTATTGTATGTGCCTTTTTACGTACACGAAAGAAGTGTACAAAACAATGAAAGAGTACTGAAAAAGTCCTTAAGTTCAGACAGAAAGATGTGTATATGTCCAATCCATGTTTACAATATGAGAAAATTAATTTATAATGCACGTATCAGAAAAAAATAAATATTAAAGACAATGAATTTTACCATTATGACACACCATGTACCATTGAAAATCAAATCGATATGCTACTTTGTGCAGGTTTTCAAAAAGTTGAAAAAGTATTCCGTCTTGAAAATACAACAATGTTAGTTGCCTATAAGTGATAAAAGCTTTCAATAAATGAATACTTGATATTAAGGTTTAATAGAACATATTATTGACTGGTAATAGTTAGCTCAGTGAAATAAGATTAAGTGTTTGCATAATCGAAATGACGGAGGTATGTAATAGTGAAAGAATTATCATAAGAATTTATTAGAGCATATTCTGAATTAGCAAAAAAGTATTATGGTGATAACCTTACTATTGTCGAACGCGTAATGTAAGGTATTTTATATATTTCTCTGTTAGACTGTTAGTGAAGGGAGGGATAGGTTTGAATTGGGATGAACGTCTTAACAAAGTTTTTGACTATATTGAACAAAACTTAACTAGCGATATTGACTTAGATAAAGTAGCGTACATTATGTATCAATCCAAGGAAAGCTTTTTGCGTACATTTTCATTTATTACAAATATATCGATTTATGATTATATTCGTAAAAGACGCATGACATTAGCTGCTATTGAAATGCAAAATAATTCTATTAAGATTATCGATTTAGCCATGAAATATGGCTACGAATCTCCAGAATCATTTACTCGTGCATTTAAATTAATACATGGGATATCTCCAACTGCAGCACGTAAAAAGGGTGTTAAGCTCAATTTATATCCCCGTATCTCTGTCTTAATAACAGTAAAGGGAGAGGTTGAAATGGATTATCAAATGGATGTCAACTATGATCAAACAGTTAATTTGTCAGGATTTAAATGGGATGCAATAAAATCGCCGGATTTAAAACCGGTAGATAATTGTATTTATTTGGCTAATAAATGGCGGGAATCAGGTAGAAACAATCTACTAGACTTGGGAACAGGATTAGGCCGGCATGCTATTTATTTTTCAAAACAAGGATTTAATGTAAGTGCAATGGATATATCTGAATATGCAATTGACTACTTAAGAAAATGGGCAATCAATGAAAATCTTACTATTAATGCCGAAGTTGGAAATATGACGTGTTTGCCCTATTCCGACCAATCCTTTGACTGTATATTTACTTATCATGTTATTTCTCATACTGATACGCTTGGAATAAAAAAAATAATTTCTGAAATTGAAAGAGTACTTAGACCAAAGGGAGAGGTATATTTAACATTTTGCTCAAAAGAAAGTACGGAGTTTGTTGATAAAAGATTTCCTATGCTAGATAAAAATACACTTATATGCCAAGATGAGCTTGAATTAGGTATACCTCATTACTACGCGGATATGAATGACTTGAAAGAACTTCTAGAAAATTTTCATGTAGAATTAATTAAACATACGGAGTATTATTATGATTTCAATAATAAAAAACGGAGAGAAAAATTCTATTATGTCAATGCATTCTTAAAGTAAATTTACATATTAATGAATCATTAGAATTATATGGATATAATATATTCTTATGCATCAAAAATGACATTAAAAGTTAGATTATCTACTTTTAATGTCATTTTTTTGTATGGCCATAAAAATATACCACCGGCTATGC
>JAFAEB010000181.1 GCA_023424235.1 Bacillota bacterium | reverse complement strand
AATTGGAATCAAGGATGTATATATACCTCATGGTGGGTTATGTACATATGAAGATGAAAATGATGATGCAATGAGGCTTTACAAAAAATTAGGTTTTACTGAAAGTTATAAAATGTTCGTTCGAATTAAGAATTATGATGAGATGAAACATGATGAATATGAAAACCGTGCCCATTTAGAATTCCTAGCTAGATTTTAAGAAGTAGAATTGCATTACTGTATTATTAGGTTGAAAGGGAAAGGAGAATATTGATGTATTTGATTCTAAATACATCATACTAGATATTCATGAAAATATTAAAAAGATTTATGTTACCTATTTTAATTTTAATATTAATTGTATTACTGTTTTTTGCTAAATCGGAAAAGGATGTAATGCAAAGGAACATTGACCTTACTTTTACAAACTTAATTCGAGACGCTATGGTTGGATTATCTATGGATTACAGTAAATTAAGCACTGATGAAAAAATACAATGCTATTATCAAACATTTTATAATTTAGAAGGCGCAATCGAAGTATTTCATTTTTCTTCGTATAAAGAATATGATAATTTATTTCAAACATTAAACCATATATATATATACTTGTTAGAAAATCGTAATGAAAATTATGAAGTTGATAATCAATTATATATTTTTAAGTTTCTTGGAAAAGTATTGGTTTATCCAAACGATGAACAACTAATCTCAGACTTCAATAATTTACTCAATTAAAACCTAAGAGGTTATATTACTTTTGTTACGTTCGTTTACTTATGCGAATTAAAGGTAACACAATCTACCATATTAATAATAGAGGCGTCTTAACAATGGATATTAGCAGATATAAATATATTAATATAACTGAAATTACAGGAAAAACAGAATTTGATGTATCTAATTTTCTTATTAAAAACAATAAACTGAAAACTCTCGAACATGTAACTGCTGTTGCTAACAGAATTAATAAGATAGCAGAAGTATATGGTTTAGATAAGAATGTTTGCACTATTAGTAGCTTACTACATGATATTAGTGTAGTAAGCTACCCTAACGATATGCTAAACTACGTATTTGAAAACGATTTATTTATTGATGAAGCAGAAAGAAAATATCCTTTCCTATTACATCAAAGAATTTCAAAGTTACTGGCAATGTCTTTTTTCAAAATTGATGATGACGCAGTATTATCGGCTATCGAATGTCATTCAACACTAAAATCCAATCCCTCACAGTATGATATGGCTCTTTTTATTGCTGATAAGCTTTCATGGGACCAAGAGGGAACACCACCATTTTATGATATAGTAAGTGAAAGTTTAACATTATCTTTAGAAGAAGCATGTCTGGCTTACATAAATTTTATTATTGACAACAACCTCATTTTACATCCTCATTCATGGATTATAGAAGGACAAAATTATTTGAAAATATATTCATTAAATATAAATAAGTAGCATATTCAAAATCTTTCTAAACAGCGTCACAACAGAGTACAATGGTGACCTTGATTATCAAGGAAAAATGAAAGTGGAGACAAATCACTATGAATAGCAGATTAAACAAGGTAATAGATGAATGGAATAACATTGCAGATTCAGAATGGTATATGAGTTACAGAAAAGATGAAGTAATACAAAAGATAATGAAATACCCTGAATCAGTCTTTTATAAAGTAACGTGGAATTCAATAACGACTGCCTTTACAGATTTAAAAGGAAAGAAAATATGTATACCATCAAGTGGAAATAATCATGCAGCTTTCGCATTCGCCGCTTTGGGAGCTAAGGTCACTTCCTGTGATATCAGTGAAAAGCAACTTAAATATGCTGAAATGATAGCAAAGGAAAATCATCTTGATATAGAGTTTCTTGTTCAAGATACTATGCAACTTTCAGATATCAAATCCAATGAATATGATATGGTATATACATCTGAAGGCGTTCACGTTTGGATTAACGACTTACATTTTATGTATCAGAATATTGCTAGAATATTAAAAAAAGGTGGCATCTATATCAATTTCGAAATACACCCCTTTACAAGACCATTTGCATATGAAGACGGAAAACCCGAAACCATGAAGGTTACAGTGCAAAAACCATATGATATGATAGGTCCTTTTGATGATGGTGTTACATTTCATTGGCGTATGCAAGATATATTAAATGCTGTTGCAGCAGCAGGTTTAAGATTTGAGCATTTAGATGAAATATATGACGATGGGAATATTGGACACTTCTGGTTTTATGAAGAAGCAAGAGCGAAGATGACTTTGGATGAAATCAATGACTATTATGATTGGAAAGTAAACCCCTATGCTGCCTTACCTCAGTGGTTTACATTATATGCAACAAAGTAAGAGGTAAATAAATACCAAGCTGTTTAGATGATTTGCTTACTATAGTATAAAACAACAAAGTAAAGGTAAATCAGGAGGAATAAAAGATGAATAGAAAGCTATTTATATTTGTAGTGTTTTTATTAGTGTTATCAGGATGTAAAAAGGATAACGAAATAGTTAAACCTTATAAATTAACGAAACAAATCATTGATACCATGAGTAGTAGTAATGAACAAGGGATTTATATGATTGAAAGTTCGAAAAATCAATTAATTATATATCGAGGTGTTGAAAAAGCGATAAAGACAATGTCTTATTCTATTAATGATAATGTACTGACAATCTTTTTTAATACGGAGGAATCAAATCAATCAAAAGATTATGTATATAAGATTACTTCTAATGCCTCATTTGATACAATTCTTTTATCTGTAGATGGTAAAAATGAAGCATTTAATACTATATTTTCTATAGAATAGCACTATTGAGCATATCGAATTATGACAAATTATTTCAATGTTGAAATTATTGAAATATTTAGGAGGAGCTAAAATGAAGAAATATATATTTGGTGTTATGTTAGTTGTAATAGGCTTTATCATCTCTGCATTCTGCTTTATTTACGCAGTTATGAATCCGTACGTGATTAATGGAAGAGAAGGTTTGATGACTTCTTTTGAGGGAACAAATACGGATAATCCCTTTATAATAGCTACAATTATTATGCTAATAGGTCTTTCTATTTGCTTCTATGAATCATATATTAGGAAAGAGTAGAATTATTGGATACAGCGAAAATAAATTAACGGAGGTGATATAGTGGCTATTTATTACTTGATAAGGCATGGTGAAGCTAACTATAGTGAGTTAATGGAACATCATTTTTTTGGATTTGGAAGAGATTTAGCACCCTTAACTGAGAAAGGAATACTACAAGCAGAGGAAACTTCGAAAGATGACAGATTAAAAACTGCTGAACTTGTTATTTCATCTCCTTATACTAGGGCTTTACAAACTGCACAAATTATTTCGAGAAACACTGGTATTGAGGTTAGAGTTGAACTTGATTTACATGAATGGCTTCCCGATTTATCCAATAAATACACTACATCTGAAGAAGCATTTCGTCTAACAGATGAATTTGTTGCTTGCAAAGGTACTTACCCAATAGGAACTAAAAAACTATGGGAAACACTTGAAGATATGAGAAAAAGGATGAGAAAAGTTGCTGATAAATATGCAGACTATGAAAAAATAATATTTGTAGGGCATGGAATGGCATTTAGAACCTTGGCTTATATAGAGAAAATGAAACCAGCTGAAATTGTTGAATGCAGCTATAATATAGGACAAGAAGAATGTATCTATTCTTTTTATTAAATCGTATTTTAAAAGAGATATATTTTAGGAAGAAGAAACAAATATAAATGTAGGCTTTCTTGATAACTGGGTTATCATAGAACAAGCAATGGAGTATGGGTTCAATACCGTGTCCTAAGTATGGAGCAATTGGACGATGCTAAAAAGATATTAAGAATCAGAAATAAAAACACCTTATCATTATAGTATAAGGTAAAAATGAAAAATGAATTTAGGTTAGCAATATGATTAATAGGAGGTATCGTTTATGGGCTTATTCAATAAATCAAAACCAAATGAAAAGTACCTAGGGTTACGGCAAAAGGTACTTAATCTGAAGCCTTCAGATATTGGAATTACATTAGATAATGAACAGCAGGTTTACGCAGCAGTCATTGATATGCCGATAAATAAAAACATTGCGTCGCTTATTTGCATGCTTGATGGAACTGTAAGCCTCTACTACAGTAATGGTGGTGGAATGATAGGATTAGGTCAAAAATTCGATGAAATAAGACAAGCTGGTGGTTCATTTCTTGTTAGCGTAGGGCAAGCATTAACAAAGTTTGATAGGGTTAATAAATTCCCTTTACCTGATGGAAATAAAACGAATGTCTACCTAATTACAATGAATTGTATTTATAAAGCATCGTTTGACATGAATAAAATAAACTCAAGTTCAAAAGAAATCAGCTTTGTTAACTATTTAATTCAAAATATAATAAATAAAATTAGAGAATGTTCTGAAACATAAACATATTTTTGAATAAGAATATGAATTGTGGAAAGCAGCAAGTAAAAGAGCACTATGAAAATAAGCTTATAATTACATTTAAATATACTCGTAAAAGATATGAGTAATTTAACAATGTGTATGAGGTAAGAACATGAAAAAAAAATTATTATATTATATATTATGTGGGATTATTGGATTTGGTTTATCAGTCTGCATTTATAGTTTTAAAACTACTAAATTGATTTCTGAAAATGCGAAGTTAACCAATCAAATAGAAGAAGAAAAGGTTAAGAATAATAGCTTAGAAGAGCAAGTTGAAGAGTTCCATAAGTCATATATAGAGTTAACATCTCAAAATACTGCAAAGCAAAAATCACTTGATGATGCGAATGAATGGAATCGACTATTAGTGGTTCAGATGACAAACATGAGTATTCTTAGAGAGTTCACAGATGAACACTATGGGAACTATCAAGGAAAAGATGATTTTTCAGACTTTATTAAAAATAATCCGATTGATAAGCATTATTTGAATGAACTAAATGAACTTCAAGTAAGTGGAAACTTCACAACGTTAGCTATGGGAGAGTTCGAATCGAAATATACATTGATATGGGTGGAAGAAGTAAATTTTGCTCTTTCTTACTTGTATGAAACATTAAATGAACAAGATAGTGCAAATCTCAAACAAGCTCAGGAAAGTTGGCAATCATTTATGGATGATGACGAATATTTTGTTAGCGAAAAGTTTATATATACACGTTTTTTTGGCTCTCAAGGTTTTGTACAGTTTGAGAGAGTTCGTTTACATAGAACCAGAGAAAGGGCAATTGAGCTAATGGAGTACATCTTTAGCATAGACAGAGATGCAGCTGAATTTGTATATGATTCTAAGAATGATTAGCTTTAGAAGGAATGATTGACATAATTATTACCGATGTTTTCTATGGTAATTTTATTTAGTTACATAGAAAGAAAGTTATAGAAGCAAATTAAACCGTAGAGTATATGACTAGCATTAAGTAAGTAGAATTCGAAAGGATAACATATGGAATTAACAAAAAGGGTTATGTCTCGTTCAAACTGGCTTTGTATTAAAGATAGAGAATATGTATACATGCTTTCTAATGATAATAACTTTAATGGTGCTATAGGACTGTTATATCTTAAAAATATTATAGAACCCGCAATAAAGATATATGAAGATACATCCGTAACAATAGTAGACGAGGGTTATTATTGGTTGCAATTTGCACCGAATAATAAAAATTATTGGCTTACTGTAATGTACAATCAGAGAGGGGAAATAGTTCAATTTTATTTTGATATTACGGAAAGTAACACTATTTTAGATAATGGTGAATCATGGTTTTATGACTTATATCTTGACATTGTATTCTTACCAGATGGAAAGAAGTTTCTACTTGATGAAGATGAACTATATGAAGCCTTGAATGTAAATGATATAACGAAAGAACAATATGATAATGCTTATTTAAATGCTAACATAATTTTAGAGAAGCTTAATGGGAATGTTCCTTGTCTAGTTAATTTTTGTAACAAGTACTTTCATATGTTAAAGGAAAAATTATATGAACATAAAAATTAAGTTAAACTAAAAAAACTAAAAAAACATGTAAAAAAATATTAAACTAAAAAAATTATCAAAGCCTTCTTCTAATTTTTGGTGTTGAATCAATAAATGATAATTGAAAAAAGATGCGCTCTACTTGCAATTTTTCTAATGTGAACATTTACATAGGACCATAATATAATGTATTGAGTTAAGCATTAATACGATAGCAAACCAAGAAATACAAAACATTAGACATTAAATATATTGGTTTAGGGTCATAGGTGACAATTTAGAAATTGTAGGAGGTTAAAAGTGAAAAAAGAAAGGGTAGAATGGATTGATATTGCTAAAGGTATAGGAATAATAACAGTAGTTATGGTTCATTCAGGAGTCTCATACGAAATTATTAAGTTTTTATTATCATTTAATATGCAACTTTTTTTCTTTATATCTGGTTATCTATTCAAAAGTGAAGCTGGAGTACTAGCATTCATAAAGAAAAAAGGTAGGAGCTTACTGATACCATATTTCAGTTTTTCTATAATAACTTATTTATTTTGGCTGATAGTGGAACAAAGAATAAGAGATAGCTCGATATCATCTTTTAAGCCACTTCTTGGAATTTTTTATTCAAACAATATAGATAATTTTATGGTATTCAATGGTGTATTATGGTTTCTTACATGTCTATTTGTAGTTGAATGCTTATATTGTATTATAGTAAAAAAAATAAAAGATAGAAAAAAAATCGTTGTGTTATTAGTGGTGATGTCAATAATAGGCTATCTAGACAGTTTATATACTACAATTAGATTACCTTGGAGTATCAATATTGCATTAACAGCTATCGTTTTTTATGGTATAGGCAATGTTACGAAGTCTTATATTAATAGATTGACTTTATATAAAAGAAGCAAATTATTGCTAGCAGCAGGATTGTCATTTCTCCTTGCGTTATTAGTGAATAGATATAATTCCATTATATATATGTATGATAATAGTTATGGAAACTATGTACTATTTTATCTAGCTAGTTTGCTGGGAATATTAGGAGTTGCATGTTTATCGATGGCTATTAAAAAGTCAAAAGTACTAAGTTACTTAGGTATAAATTCGCTGATTATATTAGCAGTTCATGGTAAAATATTTCTAGTTTTTAATTTTATTATGAACATCTTTGGAACTTCTAATCGAAGTGATATGAATGAACTAATAAAAGGAATTACATATACAGTGTTTGCTTTGTTAATATGTATACCATTTATATATATAATTAATAGATATTTTCCATTCCTATTAGGCAGACGAATTAACATAAGAAAAAATTAAGGTGGAAAAACAAATGAAAAATAAGAACCGTCAAATAGTTATAATAGTAAGTATTGTCTTAATTGTCCTGCTATTCGTGATACCCTTTGGTATTGCTGCAATGATATATGAGAGTAATTTCGGTGAACGATATGAAACATATGGACCAATGGCAAGAAACATGGAAGAATTCGAAGGATTAAAGGTAAAAGCATATACCTTTACGTCCAATCAAGGGCAGAAACTTGCAGGGTATAAATATTACAAAGAGCTTGAAATCATAAAAGGTGTTGTAATAATCGCCCATGGACTAGGTGGAGGAGGTCATAACTCCTATATGGATGTTGCAGATTATATGACTAGGAATGGATATGTGGTTTTTGCTTATGATGCAACAGGAAATGATAAAAGTGAGGGGCGTTCTGTAAGAGGAATTCCTCAAGGTATAATAGATTTAGACTATGCAATACGATTTGTAAAGGAAACACCTGACTTTCATGATTTACCTATTGTATTATTTGGACATAGTTGGGGTGGATACTCTGTTGGTAGTGCCCTAAATCTACACTCAGATGTGAAAGCTGTCGTTATGCTAGCAGGATTTAATGAATCCATGGATATCATTGAAGAAGAAGGAAGAAGAATTGCAGGTAGTGGAATAAATGTACTTTTGCCTTACATTTCCTTATATGAAAGAATCAAACTTGGTAAGTATGCAAGCTTTAGCTGCATAGAGGGGTTTGAACATTCTGCAGCAGGAGTAATGATGATACATAGCGAAGATGACGAGATGATATCACGAAAATATGCCATCGATATATTTAAGGAACTATACGAGAACAATCCAAGGTTTCAATTTATACAATATAAGGATAGAGGCCATAATTATGTTTATTATTCGGATGCAGCAAGAGAGTATAAGGATTCTATCAATATAGAGTTTGAAGAATATGTTAAGTCATTGGATGTAGAATTATCATCAGAAATTAAAGAGTCATATCTTTATAATCACTTAAATAAGGAACTACTTTTTATCCTTGATGAAGAACTAATGAACCGTATTGTTAATTTTTATGATAACTATATAAAATAAATGATATTTTTGAGGTGACAAATTGGACAAGTTAAGTAAAGAAGAATTAGAAGAAGCTCTACTAGTAATTAACTCAATTATTAGTAGATGTGAGAAATCACAGTTAAATTGTAAAGAGGGTAGCTCACAGCATACACTTCTTAAAAATAGGATAAAAGCAATGTATATATCAAAGGCATTGTTAAACACAGAAGATGTTAAAGGTAGGTACACAAAAGAAGATTTACAAGATGCACTTCCTCCTGTGTTATCAATAATACATAAATGTGAAAAAGCACAAGTTAAGCATGAGGAAGGTAGTTCTCATTATAATCGTTTTCAAAAGATGATAGATGCAATGCAAATATCAAAACGATTAATTACAAATGAGATTGAATAATAGCTGATGAAAAGGGCTTTTAGAATGGTCCAATCCTTCATTGCAAATGGAGAGAAGGCAGGTAGAAAATGGTAGAGGAAACAATTGATTTTTTACTAGAAAAGGCATGCGTAAACATTAGATACATGATTAGCAGAGATTTACTAAATATCTCCGTGGAAGAACCAGCAATGCAAGATATGCAGAATGAGATTCTAAATCAAAAAGCAATACAGAAATTATTTTCCTCTCAACATGAGGATGGGTGGTTTGGATATGAACTTCATGGGCAACCGTGCACCGCGATGGATTCAAGCATAGGATTTCTCTTAATGTATGGAGTTGAACCGAATAATGAAAGATTGCAAAAAGCTAAAATTGCCTTGCTAAACCAAGAAATAGCATCAAAGCACAAGAATTATTTTGCAGGTGGTGATGCGCTGGATGAGGATGGACGTGGTGGCAACAAAGCCGTTATAGCTGGAATATTAGCGTCGTTAGGAGAAGATGAAAGTAATCCCATAATTGCTGATGAGATAAAGTTAGCACTTCATCATTTTAAAGGAGCGTTAAGTCATAATTCAATTGATGATTTTACAATAATGACTACAGGCAAAACAAAAACTAGATACTATAAACCCAATGCTTTATTTCCAGGAGCAAACCATATGGGTATTTTAGCTGAAACATTTAGTTGGAGAACAAAAGAAAATATCGATATGGTTTCAAAATCAATCAATCATTGTATTAACATTATGGAAGCTGTGACCAAGTACCCAACCTTTAAAAAAAGCCCACCTTATGGGAATAGTTTTGTAGGACCCTTTAATTTTAATTGGCATGCATTTAATGTGAAGGATGTAAGCTGCTTTACTGACCGTTATAACTATTCTTTTTGGATGCGTACCTTAATAACATTTGGGAAGCTGGGACTAGCAGGTAATATTCCATTAGCAAAACAGCAATACCAAGTGCTTTACGATTTGCTAGTAAGTGATGACTTATTTAATGCATTATCAGATAATGCAAAAGCAGGTTATAAGCTAATTATGTCCCTTGAACCTAGTTGGAGAAATGACATTAAAAAGAAATGCGATATTTATTTCAGTACATTAAAGGCACTTTACATAGCAGGAATATGCAGCTAAGTATAACATGAAGTAGGATTAGTTTAAAATCATATTAAAATGATGAAAATTTAATATTTTTGCAAGGGAGGCTAAATAATGTATCTGTCAAAATCAATCGATTTTTTACTTGAAAATGCTGGGCCTGTTATTAAGTACAGGCTTGGAAAAGAAATACTTCATAATCTATCAAAGACGGAAGAAGAGAACTTACTAGAGCAAATCTATCAACTACCTTATTTCAAGCTAGTTGAAAGCTATGTAAAGCCAAACGGTTATATCGGTAGCGGAGCGCATAGCTGGGGAAATTGGCGTGGGAAGACGTTACACAACACACCTCTCGAAGATGGCGAAGCGGCAGCACGTTTGCTCTCATATTATTCAATACCAAAAACACACCCACTAATTGTTAATTTTGTTAATGCTATGCGTGATGAAGAGATATTAAGACAGGAATTTTCATATATACCGCCTGAAATTCCACGCTTTGAAAACCGAGGTAAAGGCTTAAGAAGCGGTAGTGTCAGTAGTGATATTATGGTTCTGATGTATACAATGC
>JAFAEB010000162.1 GCA_023424235.1 Bacillota bacterium | reverse complement strand
GGTTGGCAAACCCACAACTATTATATCATAGGAGGTTTTTTTCTTGAAGCTAAAGCTAACTGGGGACACACCGGCATAGCCGGTGGTATATTTTTATGGCCATACAATTATAGTACCTCACCAAATTGGTGAGGTACTGTATATATACAATCACCAATAAATCTCGTGTCTATTATGATGAGCGTTCCCTGTGATACCTACAATTTCTAATTGTTTATCATTTCTAAGCGCTTTTCAATTTCATTCTTATATTCTTCTTTACTCCTAGCACCTACAACTAAATCACTTATAATATTTCCTGCTTGGTCTACAAAAAGAGTGGTAGGAACTGCAGAAATATTATTTAACACATTACTTATTATTAGCTCATCTGGAATAAGATTTGTATAATTAACTCCTTTCGTCGAAACAATTCGTTTCGCAAGCTCTTCTATCTCCTTATCTGGTGTATCTGCTATAATACCAATTAAATTAACCTCATCTTCTTTCACTTCTTCATAAAGACTTTGAAGATCTGGCATCTCATCTATACATGGTTGGCAAAAAGTCCCCCATATATTAACCATAGTAAGCTTATTTTCTTCGATAATACTACTATCTATTTCATTTCCATCTAACGTTACGGTTGAAAACTCTAATTTATTTTTGCTAACTTTTTCAGTCTCTGTTGTAGGCTTATATACCTTAATCAAACTCTTAAAAGTTTCAATTTCACTATAGAATTCTAGATAATCGTTCTTGGATGCTTCTGTCAAGCCTTCTGTATTAGGTTTAACGTTAAATAATAAATAGAATTCTAAGTTATCCGCTTCACCAATTAAGTATTTAATATCGTATTTATCAAATAATTCCTTTTTAATGTCTGATTCACTCATACTCTTGTCAATCGATATTATCCTACATAAATCCTTTACTTCCTTTTCTAAATCACTCGTTGTATTAGAATCTGTATCTGTATCTGGGATATTATTTGATTCTTCTCTCATTTTGTCTATCTTATTTATAGTCTCTTCCGAAATATAACCTAGGATAATCTGCCCAGGTGTATCATCCCCTAGCTCTTCAAAATTAAGTATTATTTTTCTTCCATCCGATTCAAGCCACTTTTCTGGGACATTAAATGCAACGCCATTCTCGTCAAATGCTATATCCATAGCTTTTTCTTTATTGTCAATAACACCAACTTCACTTTCTTTATTTACTTCTTTTTCTTTTTTTACATCTTTTGTCTCTTGATTACACGCTGATATAAATACACACATCATCACTACTAAAAAACTCCTTATTATCTTTTTTCTTTTCATAACACTTTTCCTCCTTAATTTTCAACACTTCTAATATTATCAGTGCTACTTAAGAATACATATTGCTTTATATTTTTTTAAAGTTACATTTTTGAAAGGCAATTATAATCTAAATAAAAAGAGCATACATCCACGATAATGAATCGTAGTTGTATACTCTTTATAAAGTTAAAATATAAGCATAATAGATTTACGCTTTTTTAGTTATTTGGGTGATACTGTTGTACATAAGGTGTTGTCATTTTGCTGTACTCTATTAGTTTCTTGATGTGTTCTATGGTTTTACTGTCGGGATTCACAAAATCTTTAGAATGTTGAGAACATACACTTTTAAACTCTTTTCCGAAGATCTTAACATCCTTTGCTCTCCAGCATTCATCATGACATGGAGAATAACAAATATCTACGTGGTCATGTACAATCCTAGTAAACTCTTTGTCCTCGTCGTTAAAATCACCGAAATCAAGGAAATTAAAGATTTGAAACAACCACTTATTCTTTCCTTCAATTCTCATCCAACCAAGATTATATCCGTTAAAAGGAATTTTACCCCAAGCGGACATATTTGGTGTCAGTTGGTTTTCATTTAAGTAGGTAGCGAAATCTAGGGCATTTTCCTGCAATTCACCTTCAAGAAGTTCAATGATTGCATCTTCAATTCTGTTGTACTCTTTTTGTACAGACATGATATACCTCCGACAATAAAAATAGTATTAGATTAACACAATAGAAACTATTGTAACCATAACTTATTCTATCACACCTTTATCTAATCTGCTAGATAAATATCCATAATATGTATTCCTATTGGGTATGTTGTTTCCACACGAATCTTGGTCCCTCATCACCTATCACTCCATTAGGTACAAATCCAGCTTTCTCTAAAACTCTTTTAGAGGCATAGTTATTTGCTTCTGCTTCTGCCTCCACACAGGTAACTCCTGATTGATTACTTGCCCAATTTACCATAGCTATAACCGCTTCTGTCATGAATCCTTGACCTTCATATTTTGGATTTATACCATAACCAATTTCAATAACTCCATTTTTATTAATACCTTTGAATGACAGGTCTCCAACTACTCGGTTCGTTCCATCATTTAGTTTCATCACCCATATTGCATACCAGATACGTTGCTCTGGATTTTCTCTACAGCCACAAAGCATTTCAGAATATGCTTTTTTCATTCCTATATCGGCTTCTTCTTCAATCTTCTTTTCCATCTCTTCATCACTTAGCATGCATATAATCATTCTTTCCGTCCTTACAATCGGCATTCTACTCCCCCTCTTTACCCTTAACATATTGCTAATAGATACCATCTTTCAAGCAAATTCCCACTTATAAAAATTATGTAATAGGATTTTACATCTTCTGTTATGTATCTAAACTAAATTTTCTTTATATTTTTCATATCGAAGCCCAACTGACCAGACCACTTCTTTTTCTTCGATCATTTTCATCAGTTCTTCTATTGACACCCATTTTGCATCTATTACTTCATCAGTCTGTAATACAAGATTATTTATTTCTAAATCCTTTTTTACCGTAAATATATCCATAAAATAATTTTTATGTTTATACACCTCTAACAAATGCAATGCTGACTCTTCAATCGTAACTCCTAACTCTTCTTTCAGTTCACGCACAGCCGCTTGCTTTGTAGTTTCACCTGCAAGCACTCCACCACCTGTAAATTCCCACAATCCACCAGCTTTTTTATTGGGATGTCTCTGTGTCATAAGAAGAAGTCCATTTGAACTCTGAACCCATATTTCACAACAAACATAATACTCTCCCTCAGCAAATGCATCTCCTCTTTTTATAGACCTTCCAAGAAAATTCCTCTTTACATCATATAAATCCCAGTATTCATCCATAATCTTTTTCCTCCAATACATAATGATATAATAATCTATCTCTCCTATTTATTCATTATCTCAAAGGTAAATGCACAAGGCTCTTCTCCGTTTGTATTAAGGGGAGAGGATACTATTTCTTTTAATTTTAACTTTACTCCAAGTGCATTTTGGTAATGATATAGAAAATGTCCCGCACAACAACCACAGTATGTAGAAGAAATTGTGAATGGTTGCTTCATTTTCATTATCGTACCGCATGAACAAGTTGTATGTCCGCTATGAACTCCATTTTGATGTCCTCCCCATCTTACGGTTATAGTACCATCATCATTTAATGAAGGAGCCATCATATTCTCGATGGATGACATAAGAGAAAGCTTTTCAGTAAGAGATTTTTCTGAATTTTCTTTAGCAAATTCTTTACATTCCTTATCACGTTTTCCACCTTTACAGCATCCTTGCTTTTCCATAACTGCAAGACATTGTTCTTTTGTAAGTAATTTGTCCATCTTGTTAATAAATTCAATTATAGTTATTGGATTATTTCCTTTTGGCTCAGTAAAATCAAACTGTTCTAAGACGTCATCCCTAATTCCTTGTTTCACCATTGTTTGGTGAATCTTCTTGATACTTGGCATATTACAACTCCTCGCTTTTTAATTGTTTTATTGCTCCTTCAACTTAATAGGCACAAAGATTTCGTATTGATGGTATCCTAATCCCTGTTTAATTTCGTTCGAGGGATTAACCATATGTCCCATATAAGTACGATTACCGTGACGTTCGTCAAGCTCGAATCCTGTAGTTTCAAGCCATTTCATGATTTTTTGATTTACAATATTCTGACTTTCCATATCTTCATCAACGGATGTATGAACAGCATATAAACCACCCTCAAAGTCAACGATATCATAGCCTCCACAATCTTCTTTTGTTGCGTCATCTTCCACCATTATCCACCAAACCAGACCACCATCCTCTCCAAAAAGGAAGTCCAGTGGTGCATAGTGTACCCCACGGCGTGTTTTGTCATAATCCTCCCACCATTTTGAAAA
>JAFAEB010000280.1 GCA_023424235.1 Bacillota bacterium | reverse complement strand
GGTATATATACATCCTTGATCCCAATTTGCTTATATATCATAAACAGATGATTTATTAAATTCGTCATAAGGCCTTTTCCTGCATGTTCTTCTGAGGTTCCACAAGGTTCAATCTTTCCAATACCATTTCTCTTATCCAACCATCCATTACAGAAAGATACCACCGTATTATATTGGTCAACTACAACTAGATCTGTCCTTCTATCATATGCGATACTTTTTTGAAACTTAAGGTACTTATCAACTGTTCTAGTTATATTTTCTCCCATAGAAACACCCATTAACTTAACTTTTGATGGAATGTCTTCATCTGAGATTTCAAGTATTGTATATCCATTAGGCAAGTTGATCGTTGTTGAAAAATCAAAAAGAGATTTATGACCGTAAAACATATACCACCCATTCCTACTATACTTTCTTTGTAATAGAGTATCTTGTTATTGCTTATCAGCCTCGCAACTCCATAACCACAATTCCTCGCCTTTTGGTAATCCACTCTCTAACAGTTGGCTCTAGTCTGCAATATCTTCTTACTATCTTCTATATGTTCCTCACTTAAAACTCGGTATTCTATCCAGCCCCTATGACGATAAGGGCTTTTATCAATACATTCTTTCGTGTATGGCATTAAATCTTCATAAACGCTTTTTATACTTTCTTCCGATAATCTAGTAACTATTGTAAATGCGTCATTTTCTGAAATAATATCACAAATATAATATCTTTTTATGTGATAACTCATCTTCCAACAACTGCTATGTGCATCAAATTTGATCATGCTACCAGCATTCAATTCATTTATCAAGAAATCATTAATCTTATCAAATAATCCTTTTCTTTTTCCGATATATGCTAGAAATTCATCTATTGTTGGAATTTCCTTTTTATTTATAAGTCTTTCGTACATTTTTCTAACCCCCAATTTTGTAATAATAATTGCATAAATATTTTTTGTATTTCACAATTACCTATATAATCATGATATTTCACACAGCTAATTATTTTCCTATCATATCCTCATCTAATGTATAATGCTTATAGATACAATGGAAGGTTCATTCATTTTAAATATGTAAGTAGGATAAGAACTATATCTTCTTAATTATTATTAATTACTATTACAGCGCTTTGACCATAGTGTTTTAAACGCTGTATATTTTTCTGATTTTCCCAATAAGTCTATTATAATATCTGCACATTCTTCTTTTGTATTATGGAAGGTGTCAACCGTTATATCATAGATATCATATGGGTTAATCTCTTCGTTGATATCTTCTCTCTGCCAAATTTTTTCATGACCACGTTCTTTTTCCCTGCGTTGCATCTCTTCTAATGGGCATGTAACATGAACATACAATAATGGGTAGTCATATAGCATATCAATGCATTTTTCTAATGTTTCAAGCGATAAATATAAATTACGTCCATGTCCTTTCGTTAAAGCAGCGTCAGCAATTACGTTAACTCCTAAATCTGAAAATAGTTTAACTATATGAGGATATAAAGAAATAGGGTCTTTGCCTTCTTGAAAATAAATCTTAGGGTTATGTTCCATATGATTTTCAGCTAAAAAAGTGATAAATACATCCACATTAAGCCAGTAATATGGTTCTGTTAAACGTGATTGTATAGTCTTTGCTAAGGTTGTTTTTCCTGCACTTGCCACTCCATTTAGAAAAATAATGTTACCTTTTCCCATCATTCTATCCCCCAGTATATTTAATATAATACTCCCAATTATGATATTTGTATTTAAAGTCAAATTAGCTTGATTTAAGTTGATTTGTTTTATTATTTTAAAAGAGCATTAAATTTATGATCGTCGTTAGAAGGACAATTCCTAATGTTACAAGTATAATGATTCGAGCTAGAATTTTAGGATTTTTATAGTAAGGAGTATGGAAATCTACATTACTTTCTTCGTAACTATCTAAAACACTATCAAAGTAACTATCTATATCTATATTGTTTTCAATACTACTTTCTGTACTAACATAATTATCAGTTAGTGATTCATCGTCTGATAAGCTATTTAATAGCTCTAAAGCTGCATCACAATCTTTATCATTCACATATATGTCTTCACCAAATATCGAATAGCCCATATATATGTTCATATAATCTCCGGCTTCTCTACTCTTTTTTAAACACTGAATATTATTGTTCTTTAACAGATTCATTATTAACTCAGCTTCTATATTATTTGCAACTGATTTTATCTTAACTAGATTATCTTCCATATATACTCCTCCTGTTATACTCTCAATATAACCATTGACTATAGATACGATTCGATTCTTTCGCTATACACCTTTGTTACTCTATCTAAGTGTAATAGACCGTCTACACTATTACGCTCAAAGAACTCATTGATGGCAGCGATATGTGCCTTATAATCAGGGTCTAAAGGCAGTGGGTTATTGTCCTGGGACGCGATATAAGCTAACCACTTATCCCTTGTGTAATCCATAGGGTTAGAAAACTCATTCACTGTTGGATTGGTAAAGAACGTATCCACAGTCTCTTTACTTATTGCTATCATCTCACCAGAAGGTGTAAGATTGTAAATGGCAATAACGATTCCATTGGGTTTTAGAATGCGGTTACATTCTCTTCGAAAAGCATCCAAGTCGAACCAGTGCAATGCATGAGCAACGGTGATGACATCAACACTGTGTTCAGATAGCTTTGTCACTTCAGCTGTGCCATCCATAATCAATACATTTGAAAATGGAGCAAGTGCAATTTCTAACTGACCTCGCATATCTGCATTGGGTTCAACAGCAAACACAGAGTAATCTCGCTTCGCTAACTCCACTGTAAATTTTCCCGTCCCAGCTCCGATGTCAGCAAATACTGCATCCTGTGGTACAAGTGAGCAAATATAATCAAACGCTTCTTTTGGGTAGCCTGGACGCCCAAAGGCATATTCTTCTGCCTTGCCTGTAAAGTTTTCTGTATTCATAATTTGTCCTCCAAGTTCTGAGAATGAGTGCTTGCATTCCTTCTCAGAACGCACTCCTCAGTGTGAAAATGTTTTTCTTTCACGCTTAACTACTTGTGATATTATAATTCTGATCGTTCTAAATAATTGATGATATAATTATATCATTAACCAA